>NZ_JBQSVL010000028.1:0-38944 GCF_052376215.1 Psychrobacter sp. AOP7-B1-24 | reverse complement strand
CGTGATGACCCTAATATTCGACCCAAGACGTAACATTATTTTAACATTTGTTACCTGACTATTACCAAATAACAAAAAAGGCCGCTTGCAGGCGACCTTTTTCATGACGAGATGATGATCGCTATTAAAAACCATTAATAACGAATACGGTGTGTTGAACACTACACAGTAATAGCAGACGCTAATTGCTGAGCAAGTTTTGCTAATTGTTCTTGATCAGCCATCACAGCAGCATGGCGACCCAGCTCATGGATACTGGTAGGTATAAGATGTACATGATAATGAAACACAGTTTGCCCTGCTTGCGCACCATTTAACTGCATTTGAATGATTCCTTCACGCTCAAATACTTTGCGCTGCGCTTGCATGACTTTTTGAGATGTCATTAAGACCGCAGCGGCAAACTCTGGCTCAAGATCAGACAAGTCAACCGCTTTTTGCTTGGGTATCACTAATACATGGCCTTCTGCCTGCGGCATGATATCCATAAAGGCCAAGGTTTTATCATCTTCATATATTTTATGACACGGAATATCACCGTTTAGCATTTTGGCAAAAATATTGTTGTCGTCATAAGCAGTGGCTTGTTGATTAATATCAGTCATTATTATTCCTTTGATTATATGATTGTTAATCGCGTTATAGCTCTATATCTACTAACACAGATTAAAATTCACCTAACCCCTAGTGTTGGTAGCACTGGGGGTTAGTCGTTTCTAGCATTTGAGTTTACGCTTTCATTCTTGTTCATTCTTGTTTCGTCAATTAGCAACCTCTTCGCAAAGCCACGCCATTTAAGACTCAACATTTTATCTTTGATTTAAACGTTTGTAGAAATCACAACCATTTTGATTGCCGTTGTCGCAAGCTTTTCCAAACCATTCTTTAGCGACAACATAATCCTGACGTACCCCTTTACCATCATAGTACATTGATCCAAGAAGAAGCTGAGCCACAGCATCATCTTGATTAGCTGCTTTCTGATACCACTCAATAGCTTTGGCATAATTCTGACGTACCCCTTTACCATTATAGTACATCATACCAAGGACTCTTTGAGCCTCAGCATCTCCTTGAGTAGCAGGTTTTTCAAACCATTCCACTGTCTTGGTGTAATCCTGACGTACCCCTTTACCATTATAGTACATCATGCCAAGGACTTTTTGAGCAGTAGCATACCCTTGATCAGCCGATTTCTGATACCACTCAATAGCCTTGGCATGATTTTTAAGAACTCCTAAGCCCTTTTCATACATTACGCCAAGGTTATATTGGGCAGTAGCATCCCCTTGATTCGCCGATTTCTGATACCACTCAATAGCCTTGGCATGATTTTTAAGAACTCCTAAGCCCTTTTCATACATTACGCCAAGGTTATATTGGGAATCAGCATCGCCTTGATTAGCAGATTTTTCAAACCATTCAGCCGCTTTAGCATAATCCTGACGTACCCCTTCCCCAGTAACATACCTCAAGCCAAGATTATATTGAGCATTAGCATGCCCTTGATTGGCAGATTTTTCTAACCACTGCCTAGCTTTGGAATAGTCCTGACGCACGCCTTCGCCTAGGTAGTACATCATACCCAGTCTAAACTGAGCATCAGCATGCCCTTGATTAGCGGATTTTTCAAACCACTCAGCTGCTTTAGCGTAATCTTGGACTGCACCTTCGCCTCTGTAATGCCTAAAGCCAAGGTTATATTGATCTTCAGCGAGCTCTCGTTCAGCGAGCGATTGGTAAACACGCCTTTGGTTAGCTGCTTTAACCTCTGCAATTAATTTTGCAAGCTCTTCATGTTCTTTTGCAATATCATACTCTGCTACTGAAACTGCTTCTACTGTAGGCTCTTCATAGTCAATTGCTTTAGCAGAAGTCATTAGCCCAAATAATAGACTTAAAAAAACCAGCTCATTAGTAATGATTTTCTTCAGTGATTGCATGATCATGATTATCCTCAAAAGTGGTTCAAATAAGTTCGGTGCGCTGTAGAGACGTAGAACTATCACTCACCAATTTATTGGCGAGCCACACCCTTAAAATGTTATATTAGCACTCTATTTTAATCATGCTACGTTTATGGACTCGCCTACTTTGACGACTCAATCAAATAACAATTACGCTAATGTAGATCTCGATAGCACACTATCAACGACTGCATCCGATGATATGATATCTGCTAGTAACACAAAACAAACAAGCACGCAGAATGCGACTCAAATGCTTGCGCCAAACAGTATTATTTTAGCAAACGTACTGACTGACAAAACCATTGCATGGCGAATTCATAACTGTAAAATCAGCAAAAAAACCGTCACTCAAGATTTACCGCTACCTTTTCTGTATCATTATGACAGCTTAGAAGACAGTATCAAACAAACACATCCACTGACACCTGCTCTATTAGCGCAATTTAACACACCGATGACGGCTCAAGCAGCTGCTAAGCTCATCGGGATTGATGCCACACTGCTTGCTAACCCTTGGCAGGTAAAGGTCGTCGGCTCACTGGTCGTATTCAGTGAAACATTGCAATTGGCTGTACGGCTGCATTGGACCAATACGGGCAAAGACGCACAGCAAATTTATACTAAAGAGGCAACAGACGCGCTCACTACCGCATTTAAAGATTGGCAGTTTTTTGGCCGTATAGATGTACTCTATAAAAACAACCGTCAACCCTTAATTAGTATCGACGAACAACACAATGGCACGGAATCGATATTAACGATTGAGACCAGTACAGACTATCAACTTTTACCGGCCACTCATGCTTTAGCGATTATCGCCAAACTGGACAAAGATAAAGCCGAGCTACCTTGGTTTGAAACAGCCATATTAGAACGTTTGGAGTAGTACTTATCCGTCCTATTTTTTATCACAAGCAGCGAATTATTTTCAGCTATTCATAGCTAATGGTATGGTAGCGACCTAGTATTATTCACTAGTCCTCAAACCGTATAAAAAGCACACTATTGACATCACGGCTGATGCTGCACATTTTAACGAACCTAGCCTATTTGTAAGGAATATCACATGGATTATCGCTCAAAAACCTCTACCGGTGGTCGTAATATGGCAGGTGCACGCGCACTATGGCGTGCAACTGGCATGACTGATGGCGACTTTGGCAAACCTATTATTGCTATTGCCAACTCATTTACCCAGTTCGTACCAGGTCACGTGCATTTAAAAGACTTAGGTCAACTGGTCGCACGTGAGATTGAGCAGGCAGGTGGCGTGGCCAAAGAATTCAATACTATTGCTGTCGATGATGGTATTGCGATGGGCCATAGCGGTATGCTGTATTCGCTACCAAGTCGTGACTTAATTGCCGATTCTGTCGAGTACATGGTCAATGCTCACTGCGCAGATGCTTTAGTCTGTATTTCTAACTGCGATAAAATCACCCCAGGCATGTTAATGGCAGCGATGCGCTTAAACATTCCTGTTGTGTTCGTCTCTGGCGGACCTATGGAAGCCGGTAAAGTCATTGCCAGTACTGTCGCACAAAGCCACAATAACGATGGTGGCAACGGTACACATACCACTGACAATAAAGGTAATGCGATTCGTAAGCTTGATTTAGTCGATGCGATGATGGATGCTGCTGACGATAATATCAGTGACGAAGATGTCTTGGCCATCGAAAGCTCAGCCTGCCCCACTTGTGGCTCTTGCTCTGGTATGTTTACTGCCAACTCAATGAACTGTTTGACCGAAGCATTAGGGCTATCATTGCCAGGTAATGGCTCATTACTAGCAACTCATGCGATGCGCCGTGAATTGTTCTTAAAGGCTGGTCGTACGATTGTCTCTTTGGCCAAACGCCGTTATGAGCAAGATGATGACTCAGTGCTACCACGCTCTATCGCGACCAAAGCGGCTTTTGAAAATGCCATGAGCTTAGATATCGCGATGGGTGGATCAACCAATACTATCTTGCATTTGCTAGCAGCGGCCAATGAAGCGGAAGTTGATTTTAAAATGGCCGATATCGATCGTCTAAGCCGCGGCGTGCCTTGCCTCTCTAAAGTCGCACCTGCCTCACAGAAGTATCATATGGAAGATGTGCACCGAGCTGGTGGCGTAATGGCATTGCTTGCTGAGCTTGACCGTGCAGGCTTACTAACCACTGACCTTCCAACTATCCATAGTTCAACGATGAAAGAAGCCATCGACACATGGGATATCATGAATCCAGACAATGCTGAAGCACGAGCACTATATGTTGCTGCACCTGGTGGTATTCGTACGACACAAGCCTTTTCACAATCCAAAGAGTGGTCTAATCTCGATGTTAATCGCGAATCAGGCTGTATCCGTAGCGTTACTCATGCTTACTCACAAGATGGCGGCTTAGCAGTACTGTATGGCAATATTGCCGAGCGTGGCTGTGTGGTAAAAACAGCTGGCGTTGATGACAGTATTTTAGTATTTACTGGACGCGCGCGTCTATTTGAATCACAAGATGATGCCGTCGCAGCTATTTTGGATGACCAAATCGTCGCTGGTGATGTAGTAATCATTCGTTACGAAGGCCCAAAAGGTGGTCCTGGTATGCAAGAGATGCTTTATCCAACAACTTATCTGAAGTCAAAAGGTTTGGGTAAAAAATGTGCGCTACTGACTGATGGGCGTTTCTCTGGCGGCACATCTGGCTTATCTATTGGTCATGCCAGCCCTGAAGCTGCTGAAGGTGGTGCGATTGGTCTGGTAGAAGAAGGTGATACCATTCATATTGACATTCCCAACCGTACTATCAACATCCAAGTGAGCGATGAAGCTTTGGTAGAACGCCGTGAAGCTATGGAAGCTCGTGGTCGTGATGCTTGGAAACCTGTAAGCCGTGAGCGTTACGTTACTCCTGCATTACGTGCCTATGCAGCCATGACTACCAGTGCTGATACTGGTGCAATACGTGACGTGAGCCAAGTAGAGCGCTAAACACTAAGTACAGAAACCGCTCAAATTATAAAACTCTGTTTGTGTTAAGAGTCACAAATATTGAAATTATAAAAAGCCTGCCTATATTGTGCAGGCTTTTTTTCACTAAAAAACAACGTAGACCGTCGTTTGATAACTATTTTTTGCGGAAACCATCACGTTTTGTTGTCATGATAAAAGATAGACCAACAAGTCATTAGTCATCGATCCTCAGTACGGCTCGATAGTGGGCTTTCTTTTATAAAAAATAACAATCAACTGACTCTCGTGCGTGACTCTTATGATCGAAAACTATAATTTATTCTTATTAGTCTGTGGTTTCGCTTTTTTACTAGGCGCGTTGTTTCCTATTCTCTTTAAACGCACGCCCATCTCTTTACCTATGCTACAAGTCGGTTTAGGCGTGATAATGGGCTATTATTGGACGACGCTATCATTCTTAAATCCTATTGATAATGGCTTAGTCATAGAAAAACTGACTGAAATTGTCGTTTTAGTATCATTGGTTGGTGCAGGTATCAAGATTGATACTGAGCTATCCTGGCAGTTATGGCGGCCGACAGTGCGACTGTTACTGATTACCATGCCAATTGGTATTTTTTCGATGGCAGTATTGGGTTATTACACGTTTGGTCTGAGTCTTGGGGCAGCCGTTTTATTAGAGGTGCTGTACTTGCACCAACGGATCCAGTATTGGCATCTAGTATTCAAGTAGGACCACCGAATACCGGGGGTGAAGACGCACCTCGATTTACCCTCACCTCAGAAGCAGGACTTAACGATGGGCTGGCGTTCCCCTTTGTTTATTTAGCAATAAAAATAGCGGAAGCGTTTGATGAAGGCAATCGTTTCACCAGTGAGATGCTTTGGTCGTGGTTTACCCATGATGTACTGTGGAAAATTGGCGCAGGTTTACTGGTTGGTATTGTCGTTGGTAAGGTTTTGGCCAAGCTCGTCTTTTCAAAATATAGCCAAGACACCACTATTTCTCAAGGTTATGTCGTCATCGCCCTGACACTACTAGCCTATGGCTTAGCAGAGTTTGTACATAGTTATGGCTTTATTGCCGTATTTGTCGCGGCCTTTGCCTTTCGACGTTCGGAGCATGAGCACAGCTATCATCACAAACTTCATGATTTTGCAGAGCAATCAGAAGGTTTGCTGATGTCATTAGTACTGGTCACTTTTGGTATGTTTTTAGGTCAAGGATTGCAGTCGGGTGTAGAGCTCACATGGCGCGTTTATATCGTCAGCTTTGCCTTTCTATTGTTGATACGTCCCATTGGTGGGTTGATTGCATTATCAGGATTGAACTTACCACACACCGAAAAATATGCTATCTCAGCATTAGGTATCCGTGGTATTGGTACGCTATATTATCTCTCTTACGCGATCAACCAAGGCTTTTTCGGTGAGGAGGATACTCTAAAACTATGGGTTGTCTGTTCAATTGTCATTTTAATATCTATTTTTATACATGGTATTAGCGCCAAAAGACTGCTAAAAATGACGCCAAACAACCCTCATTGATATTATTCACACATTTTTTAGTGCTGTTTGAGCGCTGTATCAACCGAGCTAATCACAAACTCCGTTAGAGCAAACTGACGAATATCATTGAGCATCGTAACGTCAAAGTTATGAACAAAAGCAAATGACAATTGACGCTTAGGATCACACCAAGCAACCGACCCGTTATAGCCCATGTGCCCGAATCCTTGCTTGCTAATATCAACCGCTTCACTGTCAACATTTTGACAAAGGCTAAACAGTCGATGATAACCCAAGCGCCAATACATAGACGCTGGCATTACGGAATCTAAACCTGTGATGTGCGGTTTAGATAGCTGCTCAAACGTTGCACTATCAATAAGGGTTTGTCCTTGCCATTGACCACCACAGGCCAGCATCGCATAGATGGTTGCCAGTGCCTGTGCTGAAGCTACCCCATTGGCCGCAGGAATCACGGCTTGTAATGTCTCACGACTATGGTAATCGATTGCTTCTTTACCAGCAGGTATGAGCGCCGCTTTATAGTTTTTTAGATTTAGTTTACTAGTATCAAAGTACAAACGATTAATATGGGCTGTACTCAATATAGGCAAGTTTTTTTGCTCATTATCCTGACTAGGATTTACGACTTTTTCATTAACTAAGGCTTGTTGCTGCCAACAAGTATAGTTGGGTAGACGAGCATAAGCATCTAAGGTGCTTTGTGAATCTGCTTTTAAAGTCGGTTTATGACGCTTGTGACGCAGTTTTTCACTATCCTCATTTGATACTTCAAAATCTTTGGCCAGCTTTGCCACTTGGTTGACTTTATTATCTGGCACACCAAAATAACAGCTATCGGCAATACCTAAAGGTTCTGTTAAATAGCGGCGCAACGCCTCAGCTAAAGATAGATTGGTAACAGCTTCTATTAGACCGCCTAATATCCAACCATAGACCAAAGCACTATAAGCGCTATCATATAACTCGCTATGCTCCGGTAGCGTAATTGCCATCGCAGCAATTTTATTAAGCATATGCTCCCAATCTAGCAACGCTTCACTATCAGCATCCGTACTTTGAATGGAAAATAAATTAGCTTGGTGTGACATCACGCTACGTAGCGTAATATCCCCTTTATTCTGTGCCGAAAATGCTGGCCAATAATGCGCAATAGGCGTGTCATAATCTAGTATCTGCTGCGACACCAACACATGTACCAATGTCGCCAATATGCCTTTACCTGTCGAAAAATTAATGGCCAAGGTATCAGGTTGCCAGGACATATCTAAACGTGCCATACCCGTACTTGCTTGAGCAATACATTTGCCAGCCTGATAAACCACCACAGCACCACCTGCTGGCGCATCATCAAGTTGCAAGTCGGTGAGTAATTGCTGCAAGCCTTGCTGAAGTTTAATATTAATATCGTTATGCATATGCTGATTGCTTTTATTGTTCTCGCTCATGACTGCCCTGCTTTATTTTATAAAAAAGCTAAGTCTCAAAGTCTCTTAGCGCTGGATATTGTAGCAGATCAAAAAACACGATTGGCTTACCATGAGTGATTTCTAGCCTCGTTTTCTTGACAACCATCATTTTTTGCGTGGTTTTACCCATTTATATCAACGTAAAATCAATTATTTACTCACAAAAAAGGCCACCATTTGGTCGCCTTTTCGTTCGTCAAACATGATTATATTCTAACGCGGCACTAGTAAACGATTATGAACCTCTTCGGCAAGCTTAGTCAAACCATGACTACGCCCACGTTCCATCGCTGTATCCATTTTACGCCCACGCAGCCAACCTGCACGCAAGGCTATCGCAGCACCTGCTCTATTGCCAGTACCACAGTGCAGCGCAGTTTTTTTGCCGTGATGCTGTCGTAAAATATTATCAAATGCCAATATTTTCAGCTGCTTTAAGTCAGCAGCACCGCTAATAGGCAAATGTTCATAATGCATACCTGCACGCTCGACAGCTGCTGCTTCATCAAAACTCAACTCATCATTAGGCTGCAAATTGATAACCAACTCAACGCCTGACTTTGCTAATGCTGCCACTTTTTCATCATCCAATGCACCACATACAATGGTGTTTGCATCAGGACGAAAATAAGGCTCAAAAATATTAGCAAGGTCGATACCGTTATCCTGAATATTTTGGTCAGAGTCAGTACTGGTGCTACCAGTCTCAGCCCTATTATCAGTAGTCTTGATATGAGCAACATGATCATTGGCGGCTGAATTTTCTGGGCTTGTTACTTCTGTATATGAAGTCATAATTATAAATTTATTCGTTAAGTTTGCTATTGAAAACTTTTGTAATGAGCATCTGTTATCTTATTTTCTGATGGTTATTGATCGATACTCTGCAATCTAACCGTACCTAACAGATGCGGTTTGTCATTTTTAGCGCTATATAACCCAAACTCACAAGTATCATCTGTGCTCTCAAGCTTTGCAACTGGTTCAGCAATAAGCTCAACCTCTGCTGGCAAAAAGATAGGTAGCTTAAATGCGACATCAACCGTACAAGCATCTGGTAACTCGCCCATCATACCCAAACATTTGGCCTTTGACCACATACCGTGAGCAATAGCTTTTGGAAAACCAAAAGCCCGCGCAGATAGCGGATGTAAATGAATCAGGTTGAAGTCACCCGATACAAAGGCATAACGACGACCGATATCCTCTGGTACTTCAAAGATACTATGCACGCCTTCCGGATTAACATCTGGTTTGGCCACTATCTGACGTGGAGTGCTTTTTTTATCTTTGCTATTACTTGATGTTTTGCTACGAGACAAATAAGTTGAAGTACCTTCCCAGATAACTTCACTCTCTGATTTTACCGTCGTCACAAAGTCAAACTGCTGACCTTGAGCATGATCACGCAGATTATCAAAGGTAACCGACATGGCAAACGTTTCACGCTCACCAATTGAACGATACTGAGTTACACTATTGTCAACGTGTACCAAACCCAACATGGCAAATGGAAACGGCTCTTTGACCATCATATTCATTTGCAAAGTTTGTGATAATACTGAAAAATATGTAATTGGGACTTTACCATTATCAGAAAAACCGCAAATTTTACGATAATCGTTTAAATTCCCTTGGTCGATATGCAGATCATCCACAAAATAAGTCGCTTGAGGTAGCTGTTCTCGACTAATTTTGCCATTATTGACAATAGGTAATAAGCTTTTAACGATATTGGCGTAGGTCGTATGCGCTTTTGGCAACGCATCATAATGCTTGTCTGACATAATAAATCCTAAGTGGGGCTAGAGCAAATTTTCTTGGTGCATACAGAGATGCTATTAAAGTCGTTCGTTAAGGCTGACCATCCAACAGTGTCCTAAGCGCTATACTCAATCCAAAGTATAAGTAATCTACGTGGTTTTAATGCGTGGTTCAAGCACTTATTTTACAGCAAATTTTTTCTGGTTTTGGGGTTTATAGTTTCTATTTTTTTTATTATAAAGTTTCTATGTTTTTATCATAAAAAAGCCACCCTCGGGCAGCTTTATTACAAATTATCATCAATTTTTTCGTAAGCATGTGTAAGGTAAATAAAAAATAACAATTAATATCAATTACTTAATAAAAAATATTACCCCTGCCTGCCTAGAAACTAGTGCTATGCACCTAGTAAGCTTTGACCACATACACGGACAGTATTGCCATTCAAACCACCAGAAGCAGGTGATGCAAACCATGCGATAGTTTCTGCAACATCTACTGGTAGTCCACCTTGGCTCATTGAGTTCATACGACGCCCCGCTTCACGAATAGCAAATGGAATGGCTTCAGTCATTTGGGTTTCAATAAAACCTGGTGCCACTGCATTAATTGTCATACCTTTAGCATTGTCCTCTAATTGCTTAGCAGTCGCATTAACCAGACCAATAACACCCGCTTTCGAGGTGGCATAGTTGGTTTGACCCAAGTTACCCGCGATACCAGAGATTGAAGACACACAGACAATACGAGCGTCATCATTTAAGACATTATTATCAAGCATATAACGGTTTAATTTAGCGATACTGGCAAGATTAATATTAATAACCATATCCCATTTTTGCTCATCCATCTTCGCTAAAGTCTTGTCACGGGTCACCCCTGCATTATGAATCACTGCATCCAAACCGCCGCGCTTTTCTGCTGCATCTGCAATTTCAGCACCTGCATCATCACTGGTAATATCAACAGTCAATACTGAACCACTGATCTCACTCGCAACCTTTTGCAGGTCAGCTTGCTGTTGCGGCACATCAAGACAGATAACATGAGCGCCTTCACGAGCCAACACGCGAGCAATCGCTTCACCAATACCACGACTTGCGCCAGTAACCAGCATGGTTTTGCCACCTAAAGGTTGCGTCCAATCTACATCAATTGACGTGCCTTTGCTAACGCGTACGACTTGTCCTGAGACATAGGCTGAACGAGCTGAGGTGAAAAAACGTAACGTTGAATCTAAGTTTTGCTCTGCACCTTCTTCAACGTAGACAAGCTGTGCCGTGATACCACGTTTGAACTCTTTACCTACAGATCTTACAAAGCCTTCAAGTGAGCGTTGAGCAAGTGCTGTATCAATATCAGAGATTTTTTCTGGTGGGCGGCCTACAATAATAACGCGACCAGATTTTTCAACACGGCGAGCCACAGTGTGGAAAAATTCATACACTTCTTTTAGCTGCTCAGCATTGCTAATATTACTAGCATCAAACAACAGCACTTTAAACTTATCATCATTATCAGTATTGATCTTTGTCTCAATACTCGCATCAGCAAGCGTATCTTTGATATCGTCACTGCTATTCACATAAACATCCGCATGTACGTCTGACAAAATACGTGATACTGACGCACTCACGCTTTTATCATCGCCACTAGCACGACCAACCAAAACACTACCACGTACTAGATTTTCACCACTTTCGAAACGATCAAGCGTCACTGGTAATGGTAGGCCTAGGTTTTTCGCAACCTTTTTACCAATAGAAGATTGAACAAAATCACCATAATGGTCTGACATAATATAATCCTTATAAAAAATAACTAGAATCGTAAATTAAAAATGCAATGTTCCTATCATATAGACTCGGCAACATTATAATTATTGATATTTAGTAAGTGCGTACAAAACTGGCCTAACTATACACTGCCATTATGAACAAGTCCAAAAACTGACAATGTCCACAAAAATCTGTAAACAAGCTAGTACACAAGATGGCAACTTTTTGTAGACTAAGAAAGCATCGTATCATGCTAAAATTAGACCAATAAGTTATAGTAAATTCATTTATCGATAACAATATATTATCAAATTGGCTTTTATGCAATGTTAATGGTCAATATTCATCTGTCCACAGAAATTATTTTGAACGCTGTATGGTGAGTGATACTACAAGCCCTATTAGGCTATTCACTCAGTCTAAATATTGCATTTTGAATGGGCTAAATTTTGTGAAACAGCGTCAAATGGCTTGCTAATACTTCGATACTATTACTTGGATACTATCTTTACAACCTTTGCGACCTTTCTTGTTGGACAGCAATTTATCTCATTTCTATCATCATTTTCAAAATGAGGACACACCCTAACCTTATTACAAACGTCACATAATTTGCTAAAGATATACAGTAAGGTCATAAAAACGACTTGCCATAAACAGCCATACTGCGCAATAAATGATAATATTGATTTATCATCTTGAAATATTGCACCAAATACTAAAAGTCAATTGTCTTTTTTATCGTTACCTCACCTTTCTTCTACCCATATTTTTTAAGGATAATATTATGAGTAATAAAAACAATCACCCTGATAGTCCTGTTATCGAAAGCACTGTCGTAAAAGTTAGTGATGCAAAAACTAAAGAAGCACAAGCAAGCTCTACTGACAGCACTCAAAAAGAGGCAGCCGTTAATACCATTGTTAGTGATTCAAACAAAGAGAACGTTGCCGAAGAAATTGCTGTTCCAAAAGCAGCTAATACTGCTAAAAAGACCCGCTCAACCAAACCTACCTCAAGTCTAAAACGTGTGGCTGTTTTAGGTGGTAATCGTATCCCGTTTGCACGCTCAAATGGCTCATACGCCGATGTTAGCAACACAGATATGCTAACCGCTGCCTTAGACGGCTTGGTTGAACGCTATAACTTACAAGATGAAGTGTTAGGTGAAGTGGTCGCTGGTGCAGTTATGAAACTGAGCCGAGACATTAATCTCACTCGTGAAGCTACATTAAATACAGCGCTAAACCCGCACACGCCTACTTATGATATTTCACAGGCTTGTGGTACTGGCTTACAAGCAACTTTCGCTTCTGCCAATAAAATTGCATTGGGACTTATTGATTCAGCCATTACTGGCGGTGTCGATACCACTTCTGATGCCCCTATCGCGATTGGCGATGGCCTACGCAAAGTACTGATCAAACTGGGTGCCGCAAAAGACAATAAACAACGTCTAAAAGCACTGATGGGCTTAAATCCAAAAGATCTAATAGACTCACCGCAAAACGGAGAGCCACGTACTGGTCTATCGATGGGCGAGCACCAAGCAATCACCGCGCTTGAGTGGAACGTTAGTCGTGAAGCACAAGACGAACTTGCTTTTAACAGTCACAAAAACCTAGCGCGCGCTTATGATGAAGGGTTTTTTGATGACTTGATTACCCCATACAAAGGTCTAACTCGTGATAATAATTTGCGCCCAGACACAACGTTAGAAAAACTGGCTAAGCTAAAACCTGTATTTGGCAAAAAGAATGCCAAACCAACGATGACAGCTGCCAACTCGACTCCCTTAACAGATGGCGCTTCTTGCGTGCTATTAGGTACTGATGAATGGGCAAAAGAACACGGCCTTAAACCATTGGCTTATATTGTCCATCAAGAAACAGCCGCGGTAGATTTCATTGGCAAATCTGGCACAACTGAAGGCTTACTGATGGCACCTGCTTATGCCGTGCCACGTATGCTTAAACGTGCTGGCCTAACGTTACAAGACTTTGATTTTTATGAAATTCATGAAGCCTTTGCCTCACAAGTACTATCAACACTAGCAGCTTGGGAAGATGAAAGTTTCTGTGAAGAGCGCTTAGGACTTGATGCACCACTTGGCTCTATTGATCGTAGTAAGCTCAACGTCAATGGCTCATCATTGGCAGCAGGTCATCCATTTGCGGCTACTGGTGGCCGTATATTAGTGACTGCGGCAAAGTTACTGGATCAAAAAGGCTCTGGTCGTGCGCTTATCTCTATCTGTGCAGCAGGCGGTCAAGGAGTAACGTGTATCTTAGAAAAATAATCAAGATACCTTATATTTAGCCTATTGAGATTACTATCGAGTGAATTAAGGTCATCCACTGGCTTTATAAATACTAAAGCAAAAGGAATGCGCTAAGTTATTAGCTTACTCAGCACATACCATAAAAAATGTCCTTTAATTCATGTAAAGGGCATTTTTTATTGCCTATAGTTTGTTATTATAAAAGTGAATTAGGGAATAGCATCTTACAAAATCTGATATGCCAACCAAAGGTAATATTTATGGGTAAGACTAAATATTTATTAAGACAACTACGGCAAATCATTTTTGGTTCTGAAAAAATCAACTTAACAGAACCCAGTACAACAGCTGATTTTCAATCTCTAACAACCAAAGAACATATCGATCAATATAATCGAGAACAAGAAATTCTATCCGAGCGTATCGAAAAAGAAGTGCTTGATGATGAACTGCGACGAAAAATGCACCAAGACTTAATCGATACCTATGATGAAGAGCTAGAAAATGAAATAGATGACTATGCTCGTGACTTTCGTTTTGACGGACGCGAAATGAGCGATCAAGAAAAGCTAGATCGTCGTACATACTTCCATGAACTGGTACGACTACAACGAGAGCTTATCAAACTACAAGATTGGGTAGTAGATCGCGGTGAGCGCATTATCGTCATCTTTGAAGGACGAGATTCTGCTGGTAAAGGTGGTGCTATTAAGCGTATCACTCAGCGCCTAAATCCAAGAGTTTGTCGTGTTGCAGCCCTACCCGCGCCAACAGAACGTGAGCAAACGCAATGGTATTTTCAACGCTATGTCGCCCACTTGCCAGCCGCAGGTGAAATTGTACTGTTTGACCGTAGTTGGTATAACCGCGGTGGTGTCGAGCACGTGATGGGCTTCTGTACAGACGCACAGTATGAGGAGTTTTTTCAATCGGTGCCTGATTTTGAACGTATGTTAGTACGCTCTGGCATTCGTCTGGTGAAATACTGGTTTTCAATTACCGATGACGAACAACATGCGCGTTTCATGAGCCGAATGTATGATCCGCTCAAACAATGGAAACTTTCACCGATGGATTTGCAATCACGCCGGCGGTGGGAAGACTACACCAAAGCAAAAGAGACCATGTTTGAACGTACCCATATTCCTGAAGCTCCATGGTGGGTCGTAGAAGGCAACAATAAAAAACGTGCAAGGCTAAACTGCATCGCACACTTACTCGACCAAATTCCTTATAAAGAAGTGCCTCGTGATGAGGTTGAGTTACCCAACCGTAAACGCGATGATGAATATTATCGTGAGCCTATTCCAAATGATATGTATGTGCCGCCTCGTTATTAACATGCCTCATCAACAGTCGATATTTCTCCAAATTTATTTAAAAACAGCTCATCAAAAAAGCAGCCTTATATCAAAATATAGGGCTGCTTTTTTATGGTGATATCTATTTAAAACCAATCGTAATAGAGAAAATAGTCATCAATATTAATATCACATGGTATAAGTCGACTGCAAGCCATCTATTTTACCAGCCAACAATCGCTCAACTTCATTTTTAATTCTTTGACCAGCAATGTCAGTACCAATTTGTACCGCAAAACCTGCTGGACGACTACCTTGTGTTTTAGAGTTTATCCACACCACCTTACCATTCATAGGTAAACGTTCGCTTGAATTCGGTAAAGTCACAGCGATAAATACCTCATCACCTAACTGATGCGACTGGTTAGAGGGTACAAATAAGGCTCCATTACTCACAAAGGATAAGTAACTGGCATATAACGTCTCGATACTTTCCATATGGCAGGTCAATACTCCGCCGCGTCCTGGCATTGCCATAGTTAGCTTCCTTTATTAATTAGGTTGATTATATTGTTATGAGTGACTAACGGTATGTAAACTAAAGCATCAGTGATATATTAAACTATATCCAAACAGCATAAAAACTACTTTATAAATATGCCATTTCCTGCATTAGCTTATCATAGGCAAATTTTTCTTGCACATTTTGTTGCAGAGAAATTTTGGTCTGTTGCAAGCTATTCGCAAATGCCTCTAAACCACTAGCAGCCGGTTGATAAGACTCTAATAAGCCAGATAGATTGACGTCTTTTTGCAATTCATCAAGCCCTAAACAAACACGGCGTATATCAAGCAACATCAATTCAGATAGCTGAATAAATTCAACGATACTTAACTGGTTTTGCCAATAATCACTGGCAGCTATACTACTACGCTTACCACTACGCAATGCTTGCCACGTCGTCAGCCATAGTCCACGCTTGCTATACCACACCGCTTGCGCCAATGCTATCGCCGCTAAAGGCGCACCATTAGCTAATTGTATCAGTTGATGAATGGCATCTGTACCAACTGCTTCTCGGTTGACCGTATGTCCTAATGCCTGTGTCACATAATCAGCAGCTAACCTCGGCTCAATCGCCTGTAACGCCAATTGCTGTACGCGGCTTTTAATAGTTGGTAATAGCTGCGAAGGTGTATCACTGATCAAAAACAAATGAACTTGTGCTTGCGGTTCCTCTAGGGTTTTGAGTAGCGCATTAGCTGCAGCAATAGTCATTTTTTCAGCATGATCTAACACACATATCCGCAGTCCTTGTCCACCTTGATAGATAAAAGGTTGCAAGGCTCGGATATCATCTACTTTAGTCTTTAGAACACTATGACTAGCTGCTTTACTAGTTTTTTTATTTTTGGCAGTGCTGCTCAGATTTTCCTTCTTAGCAGTATGATCAACACTCATCGGTGTGCTGACCAATGGCAAGACTTGTAAGCTTGGATGTGTACCTGATCTTAGCCATTGACAGCTCTCACACACGCCGCAAGCACCTGTTGGATGGCTATTACGGGTACGACATAACAACCAAGCGACCAATCGCCATACAAAAGCTCGCTTACCCATGCCCTGCATACCTGCTGCCAATAATGCATGTGGCAAAGGTTGCTGCTGTAATACTCGTTGCGTTAGTTGTGACCATAACGTTTGCTGCCATGGTAATAAAGGTGCAAAATAAACATCATCTGCAACGCTGGTATTATCTGTTATATCACTCATCGTTACCGTCCTGTCACATTGCTCGATTATTTAAGAGATAGCGTGTCAGTACGCTATAAATACAGTGATGATATTTTGGTTAGGCTATCATTTAATGGGGTTTTGAAAGTCAGCCAAGCTCATGCTGTTTAGGCGATCCAAATCTTCTTGTGTATCAACACCTGCAGGTAAGTGACAATCTGCTTGTGCAATCGCAATATGTCCACCATTTTCCAAAACACGTAACTGCTCTAAGCTCTCAAGCGTTTCCAGCGGTGTTTGTGACCAATGTACAAATTGCTGCAATAGACGCACGCGGTACGCATATAATCCTAAGTGGCGATAGGCGTTTTTTGGTGTTTGTTTTTGTTCTTCATTAGCTAACACAGCATCACGGTCACAAGGAATAGGTGCTCGACTAAAATAAAGCGCACGCTGTACATTAGCGGACTGTTGACTCACCACCTTTACTACCGACGGACGCATAAAGGTTTCATAGTCATCGATAGGCTCACATAACGTAGCCATTACGCTATCACTATCTGCTACCAAGAGTGCTTTGACTTGCTCCAATAACAAAGGTGGAACCAGTGGCTCATCGCCCTGCATATTGACCACGATATCATGATCAGCCCACCCTTTTATGGCAGCAACTTCTGCCAAACGATCGGTACCTGATGCATGTTCAGCACTAGTCATGACCACATCAAAACCCGCTTCCATACAGATCTTTGCTATTTGCTCATTATCAGTGGCAATACACATATCATCAGCAAATTTCGCTGTTTGTGCTTTTTCAGCGACCCATAGAATCATTGGCTTACCATGTATTTTTAGCAGTGGTTTACCAGGTAATCGTGTGCTTTTGAAACGAGCAGGAATGACAATATGAGTTTTAGCCGGCATAACAACTGATGACATGGTTAATTCCTATAGAATTTTTTATATGACTATAAATCTTTACTTTTATAATAAACGGTATTTCCAATATTTTGACTAGGGCATGTTGAACCGTTACAAATAGGTACTGCTGATCGTATGAACACAAAGCCTTAGGCTAAAAACTCCTCAGGCTCAATTGTATTTATATCGGTGCAGTCCTGATGCCTAATGTCTGTAGCTGCTGTTGTAATGCATCATAACAACTATCAGAAAGTGCAGCCGTTACCGGCAATACCCACAGCCTATTCACCAGATTTTCGCAATCATCGTTAAGTGGTTGCTTAGCTGTATATTCGAATAACAAGGCTTTTATTTTTACTGCATCCTTGCTGGTTATAACAATCGGATAATCGTGATACTGCAACAGCTCAGCCAAACTAAAATCATGATGATCAGGATATGCATGCCCAATGACATCAAAACCCAGTGAACTTAGCGTATCAAAAAACCGCTGCGGATAGCCGATACCACTCACAGCATGTACTTTTTTACCAGTACTAGGCGCATCAGCACTGGCCTTAATACTAATTATTTGAACATCAGTTACTTGAGGAGCGACTACAGTAGGTTGCCACAAGCGTTGCATATTTTCAGCTGTCAGATGCATTGTCAAACGGCTGCTTTGATACTGGCTATTTCCATCGTTGCTATCATCTAAATCTGCGCTTAGCTTTTCATGATAGATAACAGTTGCGCCTTTTAAACGTGAAATAGGTTCACGTAAAAATCCAGTGGGGAGTAATTGTTCATTACCAAAACCCCGTGACGCATCGACGACAATCCACTCGATATCACGTTGTAAGGCATAATGCTGCAAACCATCATCAGCAATAACCAATTGCAAATCTGGGTGCTTATCCAGCAAAGTAGTGATTGCCTGTTTACGATTGGGACATACCGCCATTGGCACATTGGTCGTATTAACAATTAAACAGGGCTCATCTCCGACCACACTAGGCAAGCTATCTGCACTAACCAATGATGGCATCTTATTAGTATCACCACCATAACCACGGCTAATGACACCCACCTTGATACCTTCTCCTTGCAATTTATTTACCAAAGCAATAATCAATGGTGTCTTGCCACTACCACCAACACTGATATTACCAATAACCATCACTGGGACAGGGGCTCGATAACTTTTTAACAGACCTAGTTTGTATGCCTGACGGCGAAGCATCGAAATGATTCCGTACAGCCAACTGATAGGTAGCAATAACCATAACCAACCAGCTTGGCGTTGCCATGCTCGCGTTACTGTCGTCTCAAAGCTCATAATTATTGACTACTTATTCTATAAGTTCAGTATGGCTAAAATAGTAAAACCGTTCCAAAATATTAGACCCTATTAACTATTCGCAAATAGATACTGTCAGTGCCATACTCGAAGGGTTAAACACGCCCTAATAAACACACTTATTCAAAGTCGCGGTCATACATTTGTGCATAATAGCCTTGTAATTTCATCAACTCTTGGTGCGTACCTAACTCTACAATCTGTCCAGCATCTAACACAGCAATGCGATCAGCTGACTCAATGGTCGTTAATCGATGAGCAATCACCAAGGTCGTGCGGTCTTTCATCACATTATCAAGTGCTTGCTGAATATAATGCTCTGACTCATTGTCTAGCGCGCTGGTCGCCTCATCTAAGATCAAAATTGGCGCATCTTTTAATAGCGCTCGAGCAATAGATAAACGTTGACGTTGCCCACCAGATAACTGTAATCCTTCAGCTCCGATTTCACTCTGATAGCCGTTTGGCATTTGCATAATAAAATCATGAGCAAAAGCATCTTTAGCAGCACGCTCAACTTCAGCTTGTGTTTTATTGGCTAGGCTGCCATAAGCGATATTGTTAAATACTGTGGTATTAAACAGCACCACTTGTTGATTAACCATCGCAATCTGAGAACGTAAACTCTCTAACTTAATATTTTCAATAGGCATACCATCTAACGTAATCTGCCCTGAAGAAGTTGATAAGGTACGTGTCAGTAAATTAACTAAGGATGACTTACCAGCTCCGCTTCGTCCTACTAATGCAACGGTCTCTCCTGCACGTATATCTAAAGTGAAGTCACTCAGTGCCACTGTTGAATCTGGGTACACCAAGCTGACATCATTCAGTTTCATCTCACCTGATAAGTTCGAGCTAAGAGTGCCTGTATCTTTTTCTTCTGGCTCATCGAGCAAAGCAAAAATTGACTCACCTGCCGCGATACCTTTTTGTAGCTTTTGATTGACATCCGTTAGCGAACGCACAGGTTTACTGAGCAACCCTGCAGCGGCTATATAGGAGATGAACTCACCAGCTGAAATATTATCAATCACCGATGGACGCAGTGCGAGCCATACAACAACCGACATAGCTATTGCCATCAACATCTGTACGGCTGGTGTATTAATGCTATTTGTAACGACTATTTTCATACCTTGGCGTAAGTTCTTTTTTGATGTTTTATTAAAACGTTCAGCCTCGTATGCTTGTCCCCCATAGTTTTTGACCACTTGATAACCACCAATGACTTCGTTGGTAATATGACTGACATCACCCATCGTCTCTTGAATACCTTTAGACAGCTTAAGGTAGCGCTTGGATGCGATACGAATTAGCCACAGAATTGGCGGCAATACGAGAAACAAAATTAAGGTTAAGCGCCAATTGCTATAGAGCAAAAAGCCTATCAATGCTAATACTGTCAAGCCATCACGTAGTACAGTCTTCATTGACTCTGTACTAGCAGCAGTTACCTGCTCAACATCAAATATGAGCTTCGACGAGATCGTACCTGCTGGATTGGCCAAATAAAATGAGCTTGGTAGACGCAACAATTTATTAAAAACTTCCACTCGCAACTCATAAACCAAATTGCGCGAAACCAAAGCAGAATAATAGTTACCCAAAAAACTACCTAAACCACGCACAAAAAACAACACCACAATCAATAATGGAAACAAATTCTGTTTGCTCTGATCACCTTGATTGATAGCATCAGTGATGTACTGTAAAAGTTTGGCAACCCATATCTCTGTCCCCGCATTAATAGCAAAACCTAAAATAACCAGTATCAAGGCCCACCAGTAAGGCTTGAGATAACGTAGTAGACGCAGTAGCGTCTGATGTTTAGGGGTGCTTGATGGCTTTGCTGACAACTTTTTAGCAGCATTTTTATTAGCGTTGGGTTGGTATGCTTGGCTCATAAAAGCCTCAATTTGAGTATCTTGGTATGAATGGACTGTACTCAAAGTACAGTTTTATAGGAGTGTTTGTGACACTAAAACAGCAATCGTCAATTCACAATAATTCAGATATTAAAAAGTGAGTAACAGCACTACAGATAGTAGACTGAGCGAAAATAACACCGTCTCTGATTCATAAGAAATTGACTATCTATTACTGCGGTAACGGCTGACCAAGTGGCACAACTGTGCTGATATTAAGGTTCAAGAATCCTAATTTTCCCGCAATGTCCATCACCCTTACAACAGATTGATGAGTGGCATTGGCATCTGCAGCAATTACAAATAGCATGTCACGATTACTACCCGCTTCTTGCTGTAGCATACTGGTCAATTCAGCCTCATTACTGCTAGCAAGCGTGATACCATTGACCAAATAACTACCATCTTCTTGAACGGCTACTTCGATGCTGTTTTGTTGTTCTGTTTGCTCAACACCTTCTGCTTCAGGAAGAATAATATTTAAACGACTAAAATGATTAAACGACGTTGCAAGCAGCAAAAACACGATCAAAAATAGTAAGCAATCAATCATTGGTGTTAGATTAATCTCAAGTGGTTCAACGGTTGGTTTTCTAAAGCGCATATCACTCTCTTTAATATTTTACTGTGCTTTGACATATACAACCGTCTACAAATACTATTTTCTAAAAAAACAGTAAGGAAAACGAGTGCAAATGCTATGCATTATAGGCTAAACGATTTTGACACAGCCAATTATATTTTTGGGGTTTTTATAAAATAAACAAGAATATTAAGAAGTCGCTGCTGCATCTTTATGCTTTGAGCTTAAGGCATCTAACGCAGGTGTACTCACTACGATATTTTCCAACGATGCATTAGAATCAGACTCTTTAGCACCAAAACTCTGTGTATTTCCTAACAAATGGTAATCATACAGCTCTTGAATCATTAATCCCGCTTGGGTCTCAAACTGGGCATTGATATCAATGATACGGCGCTGAAAATAACGATAACCAACCAATGCAGGAATAGCCACAATCATACCAGCGGCAGTAGTAATCAATGCCTGTGACACCCCAGCAGCAAGCATGGTTGGGTCTTGCATTGCGCCATCAGTGATTGCCAAAAACGAAGAAATAATACCCAATACCGTACCCAACAACCCAAGCAACGGCGAGATTGCACCTATGGTGCCAAGCATATTAATATTTTTTTCTAACTGATGCACTTGCACGCTCGCACGGTTCTGCATATGCATTGTCATAGACTCTAAACCATACTCACGATACAGCAAACCAGTCGCCAAAATATCACCCAAAGGTGTCTTTTCTTTGACATTCATCAATTGCGTACGGCCAATACTACCATTTTCACGTAGGCGAGTTATCAGCTGTTCGCGTAACCGGCCAGGTACAATTTTATTAAATTGTAAAGTATGACTACGCTCAATAATGATAACTAGTGCTAATATTGAGCACACTACGATAGGCGTCATCAACCAACCACCTGCTTTTACCAACTCCCACATACTAACTCTCTTTTATACTTTTATAAAAATAGTGGTAACTAAGATAGCTCAACTTTGTACAACCATGACAAACCTGATAAATATCTTAAGCCTGTGCTTCTATGTGTTTAATCAAAGCTGCTAACTGATCTTCATTTTGAAAGAATATCTCAACACTACCATGCCCATCTTTTTTATGCTTAAGCTTAACTTCAGCGCCAAGCATGTCTGTTAATCTCTGTGTCAAACGCTCAGCATCACGAGACTGTGCTTGTTCGGTACGATTAGTTTTAGAGACCGGTTGCAAAATTGACTTAACAAGTTTTTCAGCTTCACGTACGGTCATCCCACCATCGATTATTTTTTGGGCAATAATCGGCTGTTGTTCAGAAGATAAAGCTAGAAGTGTGCGAGCATGACCCATATCTAGTGCGCTGGTTGCTAAATGGTCTTTTACCGTGTCGTGTAACTGATTCAGGCGCAGCAAGTTCGATACTGTTGTACGTGCCTTGCCAACAACTTCCGCAATCATCGCATGACTCATACCAAACTCAGTATGAAAACGTTGTAACGCTGCTGCTTGTTCAATCACAGACAAATCTTCACGTTGGATATTCTCAATCAAGGCAAGTGCAATAGCCAACTCATCAGATAATGCACGCTCAATTGCTGGGATAACGGCTTTACCAGCCATTTTTGCAGCACGCCAGCGACGTTCACCGGCGATAATTTCATGGGTAACAAACGCTTCACTCTTATCTTCATTGGCCAATAATGGTCGAATCACGATAGGCTGCATAACACCATGCTGCTCAATCGAAGATGCCAATTCAGCAAGTGCCGTTTCACTCATGTCACGGCGCGGCTGATACTTTCCTGCTTGCAAAAGCGTTACATCGATTTGCACCAAGCTAATTTGGTCTTCACTACTAACCTCTACTGCATTCACACGGTTCTTATTTGCAGTATTTTTAGCAACGTTTTTATTAATAGTGCGTGCCGCTCGTGTCTTACGATTGCCATTTTCAGCAGTATCGTTCGCTACGGTATCAGTCTCTGTGGGCTGTGCAGTCCGTTTCTCATTGACTGGCATGTTAGTCGCATTTCGCGTATCAATATCTGGTGTTTCAGCTGGCAAAGTCTTATCACGTGCCACTACATCATCTTGCAAGGCGGAGGCGGTGATTTGCTTTTCTTTTTTGATTGACCCTAACAAGGCATCTAAGCCTCGGTTGGCAGCCAACCCTCTTTTCTTCGCCATGATTACCTATCCTCTAACGCTAAAATAAAAGCCAAATAATGATTGATGCGGCTTACTCGTAAATATGATATTCGATGCTTATTTGTCTAATTTGTTCTGTGTACTTATAACCAGACTTTTTTTGATTACTAACAACTATCAGCTTTGTTTCATCACTTCAGCGGCCAGCTTTTGATAAGCGCGAGCACCTTTTGACCATCTTTCGTACGCGATAACAGGTAAACCATGTGCAGGTGCTTCTGCCAAGCGAATATTTCTTGGAATATGTGTCTTATACATGATATCGCCAAAGTGAGACTCCAATTCAGCAGATACATCACGAGCCAAGGTGTTACGCGCATCAAATAGCGTCCTCACGACACCGCGTATATACAGTTTCGGATTTAGCTCAGTTAGTCGCTCAATCGTCTGTGACAAATCTGCCAAACCTTCTAATGCATAGTATTCACACTGCATCGGAATAATAACACCATCGGTGGCAACCAGCGCATTAATCGTCAACAAGTTCAAACTGGGTGCACAGTCTATCACGACATAATCATAAGCGGGTTTTTTAGCCGCTATCTGATCGCTGACTAATGTCGCCATCGCTGTCTTGAACAGTTCATGACTATTAGTTTTATTCATCAAGGTGATATCCATACCAGCCAAATCACGATTAGCACCAATCACATCAAATCCTGCTGGACTGGTCACAATCGCCTCCGACAGTGAGACACCATCAAGCAAGACATCAGCGATGGTCAGAGTCAGCTCATTTTTATCTACACCTGTGCCGCTGGTCGCATTGCCTTGTGGGTCTAAGTCAATCAGTAATACATGCTTACGCTTAGCAGCCAAGCTAGCGGTCAAATTTACCGCTGTCGTGGTTTTCCCCACACCGCCTTTTTGATTCGCGATTGCTATGATTTCCATACACTCACTCAGTTTAATTAGAATTTATTACTATTATTTTTACTTTAGCCACTACAATATTTGCTACAAATATTTCAATCTGTCAAGCCAAGGCATCGTCCCTTGGGACATAAGACATATCAACTCTTCATTATACAAACAGCTCGCTTGATATCAATGCCATTCAATCATTATGTCGTTGTCATACAGACATAAACTCTGGTTCACAAAAAAAGTAATGGCTGTTTGCTAACTAAAAGGTGCTCATAGCTTAGACATTTTTGCGAAACAATTCAATTAAATGACGACTGTCATGCAAACGTGGCACTTTTAGCTTAATGGTTTTAATCTGCCAATCACTGTCTAGTGCCTGCAACTCTTCATCACTCGGCACCTTACCTTTCATGGCACATAAATAACCGTCTTTTGCCAGTCTTGGCTGTGCCACCTCAACAAAATCTATCAAGCTAGCAAAGGCCCTAGAGGTAACCACGTCATAACTCGCTTCATGCGCTTCAATACGAGAAGCAATAGGCGTCATATTACTCAAACCAAGTTCGCTACTAATCTGCTTAATAAACCGGATTTTTTTCTGATTACTATCAAGTGCGCTACATTGACGCTCAGGTTGACAAATAGCAATAATCACCGCAGGTAATCCTGCACCAGTACCGATATCAAGTAACGACCCCGATGGCAAATGCGTTATAATAGCCAGGCAATCAATCACGTGTTTGATTAAAGCTTCTTCAGGATCGGTAATCGCCGTCAGATTATACGCTTTATTCCACAACAAAAGCTGGTCTAAGTACAATAATAATGTGCGCTGCTGTGTCTCACTTAAAGATAGACCCAGCTCATTTATTGCCTTTGCTAAAATATTGGCTAACGCTGGTAATTGTGAGCCAAGCTTAACAAAGCCAGTCGGATCAATACGGATATTGCCGATACTAGCAGACGACAAAGTAGTTTTAGCAGAATCTGACATACAACGAGTTACCCAGTTTTAACATGTTAACCGTCTATTTTATCACGCACTTTGCTCATTGAATAGTTGCAGATTGCACCAATGTTAGACATCTTATACTATCTACACTTAGATTGAGACGTTATTCTACTTCGGTAGTCGTAAACTCACTGTTAATTTTCATCTATTTTACTCATCTCACTAGAGCACGCCCTCATTTTAAAAAATAGTGGTCAAAATAGCCAATCTCAGTCACACGGAATGCAGCATAGATACCAGCTGCCACAAAATCAATAACGAATATAGCTACTCTACCCTCTCAAGACGATATACCATATACCTATGATTGAACAGATACCTGCACCCAATTCTCAAATATCACGAAACACTAATAAAAAAGATACCAATAATATGGCAACACCCACTGCTAAATTGACAAACGATGAGCAAGAAAAAACAAATACACCGCACCCACTGTTTATAGAAGTAAAACAACGCTGCCTTATTAGCGCTGACCAGTTAAAGCGTTATAGCGAGCCAAACGAGCTGCCGACAGACACACGTACAGCACCTGATTTAGATGTTGGTTTTGGTCAGCAGCGGGCACTAAAAGCCTTGCACACTGCTTTAGATATACGGGCCAGTGGTTATCATGTGTTTGCTGCAGGAGAAAACGGCTTAGGTAAACGCACTGTTATCAGCCGCTTGCTAACGCGCATTGCTGCTGATGCACCAACACCAGATGATTGGGTTTATGTGCATAATTTTACCGATCCGCGCACCCCTTTAGCTTTGCGCCTGCCTGCTGGTCAAGCATCACTACTTCAACAGCAGGTAAGCAGTCTTTGGCAACAAGCAAAAAAACGGCTGAGCCAACGCTTTCGTAGCGATCAATATCAAAGCAAAATCGAAGCCATAAAAAACGATACGCATCAAAAAGAAAGTCATGCTTACGAAGCACTCAATGCTGAAGGTAAGCAGTACGACTTAGCATTGACGTTTCGCTCATTTGATAATAAAGCCATGTTCGTACACCCAAGCCAGCTAACGGTAGACAGTGATAACGATCAGGAAACCGAAATAGACAAAATATCTAACGATAATAAAAACAAATCAACGATAGCAGACGATCATCACGATAATACAGCCAGACTGAACGACAGTGCTGATAACAACTCCAATAATACAAACGATGATAGCCGCACCAAATCCGGCAACAGTGAATACGAATCTGAACTGAATAATTTTGTGCAAAAGAACCATATGCAAAAACGCTTGAGCCAGCTAACTATTGCTTTAGAGCGATTAGAAGATGAGGCCAACGATGCTATAGAAACACTACATCGCAATATCGCACGCCGCACACTACAGCCTTTATTCACTCCTATTTATAAACAGTTTGCCAACCAACCGCTGATCGTTGACTATCTAAAATCAGTATTTACCGATATGGTGACCCATGTAGAGCGTATCGTTAATGGTGATGATGAAGAGTTTGTAAAAGCAGTTTTGACCACGACACCAAGTCGTTACGCAGTCAATGTTATTGTTAGTCATACGCCAGATAGTGGTGCACCCGTCATTTTTGAGGATTTGCCAACGCACTTGAATTTACTGGGTCATGTTGAGCAAATCACCCAATTAGGCACAGTAACCACGGATGTCAGTATGATTAGAGCTGGTGCTTTACATCGTGCCAATGGTGGTTATCTACTATTAGAAGCCAGTCACTTGCTAGAGCATCCTTATGCTTGGCAAGGTCTCAAACGCGCGTTACAGTCACGAAAAATAAAACTCTCTAGCCTAGAGCAAATGCTTACCTTAACAGGGAGTTTATCATTAGCGCCTGCACCCATTGACCTTGATATCAAGGTAATTTTATTGGGCGAAGCCGACTTATATTATGAACTATTAGAACTTGAACCTGAGTTTGATGCCGTATTCAAAGTTCGCGCCGACTTTCATGATGATGTGGTTCGTACCAGTGAGCACGAATTGGCTCTAGTGGCAAAAATGGCTGATATCATTGACTATGCAAATCTTTATCCGTTTGATCGTAGTGCACAAGCTGCCCTACTTGAGCATTTAAGCTTACAGGCCGAAGACCAAGACCGACTTAGTCTACATAGTGATTTACTGATTAAGCTACTACATGAATCTAACCGCCATGCACGTTTGAGCGGTAACAATATCGTCGAGGCCTATCATGTCACACAAGCCATCGATGATATGGACGAACGTTCAGGATACTTACGTGACTTATATTGGGATGAACTCAAAAATGGTCAGCAACTGATTCAAACACAAGGCAACGCTATCGGACAAGTCAATGCACTCACCGTAGTCAGCTATGCTGATAGTGAATTCGGCATGCCAGCCCGTCTGACTGCGGTTATCCAACCAAACATTGGTACTGGTGAAATTCTCGATATTGAGCGTGACGTAGATTTGGGTGGGAGCTTACACGCCAAAGGCATGCTGATTATGACCAGCTATTTACGGGCATTATTCAGTCAGCATCATGCACTGAACTTTAGTGCCTCACTCGCTTTTGAACAAAGCTACGCCCATATCGATGGTGATAGTGCGACTGTCAGTGAAGGCTGTGCGCTATTGTCTGCCTTAGCAAACGTACCTATTGATCAATCTTTTGCCATTACCGGATCCATGAATCAGTTGGGCGAAGTCCAAGCGGTTGGCGGTATCAACTCTAAAATAGCTGGTTTTTTCGATGCTTGCCGAGAGCAAGAGCTCAATGGTCAGCAAGGTGTGGTCATTCCCATGGCTAACGTCAAACAGCTCATGCTGCGTGATGATATTATTGCTGCGGTCAAGGCTGGTATGTTTCACATTTATGGCGTCCATACATTAAGTGAAGCATTGACACTGATGACTGGCTTACCTATCGATACTATGAACAAAAAAGGACGCTATCGCAAAGGCACATTGTTTGGCAAAATCTTAGAGCGTTTGATGCTATGGGACGACAACCAAGATGACTACGAAGGCATTGAAGATAAAAAAGTAAAAAAGAAAGACAAGAAAAAACAGAAAGCCAAACGTCAAAAAAAAGCAGACAAGCGTAAAAAGGAAAGACAAAAAAATGAGAACGACAGCAATGAGAAAAAGAATGAAAACGTAAACACCAATGAAATACTAAGCATAAATAAAGAAGAGAATGAACAATCTATAGACAGCATCTAAGTATATTTTTTGCTCATTTTGATGACTATTAATTGAATTGAAGACATACTCTAGACGCTACGGTGGTTTTCTGCGATGATAAATATCTAGTAATACGCCAAAATAGGTGAATCTAAATAATTCAGATGTAAGAAAGGCTAGTAAATTTACCACCAACCGTAGACTTCATATTTGCTTTATATAGAATTACCATATAAATAAACCGACTCGATACTTCATAAAGGCTATCTCTTAATGACTGTACACCTGCACAACGCCGATAATATTTCAACTAATACAGCCATGAATGAGCCTGATACAACGCTAGTGACTGAACAAAGCAGCGCCTCAACAGATAATAGTGACAATCGACATGGTGCAGCGACGACTGCTCGACAATGGCAAGTATTATCACAACTACAGCGCAATCGTTGGGTCGGCACGACGCACATCTACGAACAGCTCACACTTGCGGGGTTTGCTGTCAGCCTACGTACAGTACAACGTGATTTAAATGCCCTAGCAAAACGATTCCCTATCGAAAAAAACAATGCCAACCCTCAAGGTTGGCGCTGGAAAGATGATGCCCCATTACAAAGTTTACCGCATATGAATCTGTCACAAGCGGTAGCTTTCAATATGGTTGAAGCAAATCTCACCCAACTACTTCCACCCGTTATCCTAGATGAGCTGTTTCCTTGGTTTGACTTGGCACGGCGCCAACTTAAAAACAGCAAAGTTACCCATTCATGGATAGATAGAGTACGTATCGAACCCGCCACACAGCCGCTAATTGCGCCACATATTGATTTAGATAGTAAGGACAATATTTATCACGCCTTATTTTATCAGTTACAAATAAAGGCCTGCTATACACGTAGTGATAAGTCGCAATCTAGCGAATATATCCTCAACCCCATTGCTATCATCCAACGTGGTGTCATTATCTATTTGCTGGCGACTCGTATCGACGATCCTGAAGTGGTCATTCGCACCTTTGCCTTACACCGTTTCTCTAGCGTTGAGATACTTGAGAGTGCCGCAAAAACACCTGACAACTTTCAACTCGATACTTATCTAGATGCAGGTGGCATGGGTTTTAGTCATCCATTATTCGGTGAGCTGCCTGACCATGGAAAAAACACCGCCATCGAGCTACAATTCACTAAGCAAGCAGGCAAGAGCCTTACTGAAAGCAAGCTCAGTGACGATCAAATCGTCACATTGGATGATAATACGCTAACTATTCAAGCAACGGTCAACCTAACCTCGCAGCTGGTTTGGTGGTTACGTGGTTTTGGTAGTGGTTTACTAAACGCCAAACCTAAGCTGTTATATCAAGCCGTATTAGACAAGTCTCTCGACAACAAGTAACAACCGATATTCATATTGTCAAAATCTTACCAAGATGCAGATTTTACGATCATTTAAAAAATTAGAAACGAATAAGGACTATTATGTCAGTCACTGCCCCATCACTGTCAGACAGTTTAAGAGGACTGGGCTTAGATTCGGGAACTTTGTTTTTTGCGCTAAACTATGAATTTACAAAAATTGAGCCGAAAGGTATGTTTAAGCGCTTTAAAAAAGACCAAAGTGCGATTGATATTGATTTAGCATGCGTACTGTATGACAAAAACTGTAATATTAGTGATATCGTCTGGTTCAAACAATTGCGTGATACAGCTGAATCAGTTAAACATCAGGGTGATAGCCTGAACGGTAAAGATCGCGGCGAACAAGCCATGTATTTAGCACCCCTTGATCAGGAGCAAATCCGACTGTATTTAAATAAAATTCCAGCTCATATCACTCATATCGCTATGCTTGCCAACTCTTACCATGGTCATCCATTTTCTAGAGTTCAAAAAGGCGAAATTCATTTGAGCGATGATGAAGGTAATCACTGTTTTGAAGTTAACCTAAAAAAACTACCACGTGACTGCACGACACTTTGGGTGGCGCATTTGCGTCGAGAAGTAGAAGACTGGCATTTAACATTACAAAACTTACCACTGCCTGCCGAAAACCTAGCAACTGCCGCACAAGAAGTAGCATATGAGCTAGCACGTGCACTTCCGTCACAAGGCTTATAACATCAAACACTCAAAATAGTCAGCTTAGTCACTCTAAGCCTCTATCATCAACAATGAAATGGCAAAAAGAACACTATCTCCGAGAGCCGCTGCTTTACAACGGCTCACCGCAATGCGGGCAAAAATTCTTTTGTCGTACTTCAACTGCTTTTTCACGGCGTTCCAATGCTTGCTCACGTAATACTTGCAAGACAATATTTTGCGCTTGCTCTTTATCCAAGCCTAACTTGCGACGAATCTTATCAACCATCATCTGATTCTGTACCAAATCAAAATCACTATCGATTAGCTGCTCTCGAAAGTGCTGTTCAAGCTCTTCACGACGTTGAGCAAGCTCATTTGCTAGACCGGTCGCGAGAATACCGGCAGGTAGTGCTGCTAGACCCACACCTAAAATAGTAATAACTGCACCCAGTATTTTACCAGCATTAGTAATGGGCGTGACATCACCATAACCCACTGTTGTTAGCGTAACTACCGCCCACCACATTGCTTTGGGTATCGACTCAAACTCTTCTGGCTGGGCATGGTTTTCTACCAAATAAATACCACTAGATGCGGTTACGATCATAATAATCAAAATAAAGATGACAGCTTGGAACGAGCCTTTTTCTTTACTGATAACCACTAACAAAATACGTAAAGAAGCAAAATAGCGCGTGAGTTTGAGAATACGAAATAAACGCAGAATACGTAAGAAACGTAAATCAATAGAGACAAAGAAATTCAAAAATGCAGGAATGATAGCAATCAAATCAATCATTGCAGACGGACTTTTTAGCCAATTCCATCGCTGTCGCCAAGTCGTACCATCTGGCTTAACTTCAGCAACGCTCCACAAGCGCAGTAGATATTCGATAGAAAACACCACAATTGAAAAGTTTTCAAACCATGTAAAATAGTCTTGATAAGGGTAGTACCAAGTATCAACTGACTCTGCAATAACTGCGGCCACATTGGTCATGATGAGAAGTATCAAAAAATAATCAACATAACGACTAAAGAGCGTATCATGCTCCTCATTCTGCAAAATATTATAAACAAAAATACGTAAGCGCCGTATATATTGAAGTAGCATGCCATCCCTATGCGGTGAAACACCGGTCTTATATTAGTAATATACTGAACAGTATAGCGCTCTTAGAGTACTGCTCGTAGTGAAAATCAATACTGGTTAGACAATACGGTAAGTTATTATATAAAGTCTAAATAATAAATATAAACTACCGTAAATAATGTAAAAACAATTGCCATCATAGCGAATTGTAAGAACTGCTCATCAGCATGTAGTTGCTGACTGACATCTTGTGCCGGCAGTAGAAATAGACTGCACTCTGGACAACAAGAATCTATACGATTCAACATTTTCATAGAACGCGCATGTTTACAGCGCAGAGGAGAATTACTACAATAGCCGATCATAATATATTACGCCTATTTTTATACCATCATCATTTATACAATAAATGACGCATAAACAATTCTTATTGTAGCTTATGAAATAAAAGAATTGAATATACGTTTAAAACCTTACAGTTAAAGCGGATTTGTATTATAATAGAGCTATAATGTTACAGGTTAATCAATAATCATAACATTGTGTATCCGTGACTAATGTTATCCCTCATTAGAAACTGACCCATAATCTCTCACATTGAGGAACCAAACGATGAAACTACAATCCCTAGTTTTAGCCGCTGCTACTGCACTTACGATGACCACTGCTTTTGCTGTGCCTGCTGGCTCTTGGTCTATCGCTGCTGGTGCACACTATGTAGACCCTAAGAGTGACAATGGTACTCTTGCAGATGGTGCACTCTCTGTTGATGTTGGCGGCGATGCGCGCCCAACACTTACTGGTGAGTACTTCATCGCTAATAATGTTGGTGTTGAATTATTGGCAGCGATTCCATTCAATCATGACATTACCTTAACAACTGCTGATGGCGACACAATTGAAGGCGAAACTCAACACTTACCCCCAACCCTATCTTTACAATATCACTTCGACTATGACAATATGCCGATGAACATCAAACCTTTTGTCGGTGTTGGTGTTAACTACACTACGTTCTTTAAAGAAAAGCTATATACAGGTGATGCAGCTGATTTAGATATTGATGATAGTGTAGGTGTTGCTGGTCATATCGGTGTTGACTTCCCATTGACGTCAACAGACGCCTTCCGTATTGATGCACGCTATATCGACATCGAATCAGACGTCAGTCTAAATGGTGAGAACCTCGGCGAAGTAGATATCAGTCCTTGGGTATATGGTGTTGCTTACGTAAAAAGCTTCTAATGTACTAATGTCATGAATAAAAAAGCCAGCTTAATAGCTGGCTTTTTTATCTTTATCATTTAATAAAATGACAATTGTATCAATAGAAAAGGCTATCCGTAGATAGCCTTTCTTGAACCAGTACTATTATATCGTTGAGTTTATAGCAAAATACGACGTGGATCCGCCAGTAACGTTGCAATATAACGCGTAAATACTGCAGCATCTGCTCCATTAATCACACGATGATCATAAGACAGTGATAACGGTAGCATCAAACGTGGCTCAAAGCTTTGCTTCTTAGCATCCCAACGTGGCTGCATACTCGCTTCTGACACCCCTAAAATACCTACTTGCGGCCAGTTTACTAATGGTGTAAATGCCGTACCGCCCAAGTTACCTTGGCTCGATATGGTGAAACTCGCCCCTTGTAAATCTTTAGTGCTGAGCTTCTTATCACGAGCTTTAACTGCCAACTCGCCAATCTCAATAGCAATTTGCTTCAGACCCTTGTCTTGTACGTTTTTGATAACAGGTACAATAAGGCCATCATCTGTTGCCACTGCGATACCCATATTGACACTTTTACGCAAGATAACTTGAGTATTGTCATCACTTAAGTGACTGTTAAAGCGTGGATGTTGGGTTAACGCATAAGCAGTCGCTTTGACCACGAAGGCTAAAATAGTAAAGCCAATACCTTCTGCTTTCATACCGCCTTTTAGCTCGCCACGTAGTTTTTCGGTCTCAGTGATGTCAGACAAATCGAACTGCGTTACTTGCGGCAACAATGTATTGTAATTGAGTTGAGGTATCGAGACCTTCTGTAGACGGCTAAGATCTTGCGTCGATGTTTCACCCCAAATCTCGGTATTACTCATGTCTGGTAATGTTGGCAGGCTTGAAGTAGCCACATTGCCACTAGCAGGTGCCGCTTTTTGAGTGCTTAGACTTTCTTTAACATGCGCAAACAAATCTTCTTTTAGAATACGATCATTCAGTGCCGAACCGCTCACTTTCGTGATATCCACACCTAACTGACGTGCCAGCTTACGTACAGCTGGACCTGCATAGACATCGACTAGCTTTTCATTTACTTGGGCTTCTGTCAGCTTGTCATTTTTATTGCTAGCAGCTGTAGTAGGCGTTGACGATTTTGTTGCTTGCTTTGGTTCGCTTGCAACAGTATCAGCCGCTGCTTTCTCAGCTTTTGGTTGCTCTGATGTAGGCGCTTTTGGTTTAGAGGTCTCTGTACTGGCTTTTTTAGCAGCAGGCGCATTACCTACAATCACAATGAAATCTTGACCGTTGGCAACTATGTCACCAGCTTGAACCAAAATCTTCTCGACCGTACCTGACACAGGTGCAGGCACTTCGACTGAAGCTTTATCAGATTCAATCAATAAAATCGATTCATCTGCATTAACAGTATCGCCAACACTAACCATGATTTCAGCAACTTGTGCCTCATCCACACCTAAATCTGGCAAGGCATAAGTAGCTGCTGCTGCAGGCTCATCACTACTGCTGTCATCAGCTTCCTCAGTCTGACTCTCTTCAACCGCTTGGCTTTCTGGAGCGCGTTCACTTTCAGCAGGCTCATCGCTAGAAGAGTCACTACTGGTTACCGCTGCTGTTTCGGCAGTACCTTCATCACTCTCAAGCTCTATCAGTACCATGCCTTCACTAACTTGGTCACCAACAGCAATACTAATTTTGGTGACTTTGCCAGCAGCAGAGCTTGGTACTTCTACAGATGCCTTGTCTGATTCTAATAACACGATGTTGTCATCTTTTGCGATAACATCACCAACTTCTACCATAATTTCGCTGACTTCAGCGCTATCAACACCCAAATCTGGGGCTTTAATATCCATGGGTTATCTCCTTGTCTTATGATTATTATTCTTTGACATCACCATTATTCGGTAAATTTGCATCCGCTTGATTTTCATTACTGATTTCATCATCGTCTTCAGCGATAAACTCAGGTACCGGATTTGGGTTTACATTACCTGGTGCTGGTGCATCTGGAGAATGATCATAATAAGACTGTTGTTGCCATGCAGGTGGATGATCCACATCAATGTCTAAGCTTGAAATCGCGTCTTTCACCAAACGCATCTCAACTTCACCTTCATCAGCTAGACGTTTCAGCGTTGCCACCACAATGTGTGCAGCATCAACGTTGAAGAAGCTGCGTAGGTTTTCACGCGTATCAGAACGACCATAACCATCAGTACCCAAAGTGGTATAAGGACGGTTGTCTGGTAACCAAGCACGGATTTGCTCAGAATAGTTGCGCATATAATCGGTCGCTGCAACCACGATACCTTCGTGCGGTGCCAACTGCTCTGTAACCCAAGGCACTTTCTCTTCTTCCATTGGATGTAGACGGTTATAATCATCACAAACCATGCCGTCACGAGTCAGCTCGTTGAAGCTAGTCACACTCCAAACATTGGAGGTGATATTGAACTCATCTTTTAGAATCTGTGACGCTTTTTGTACTTCGCGTAAGATAACACCAGAGCCCAATAGCTGTACTTGCGTTGAGCCATTATCTTCAAGCAGGTACATACCACGTTTGATACCTTCTTCAGCACCTTCTGGCATAGCAGGTTGCTCGTAGTTTTCGTTCATCAACGTCAAGTAATAATAAACGCGTTCGCCTTCACCATACATACGGCGTAGCCCATCATGCATAACGACTGCTAGCTCATAACCAAAGCAAGGATCATAGCTGACACAGTTTGGTACGACATTGAATAGAATTTGTGAGTGGCCATCTTGATGCTGTAAGCCTTCGCCATTCAGCGTTGTACGACCAGCCGTAGCCCCTAACAAGAAACCTTGTGCTTGACAATCACCTGCTGCCCAAGCCAAATCACCCACACGTTGGAAACCGAACATGGAGTAATAAATATACATCGGAATCATCGGTAATGCGTTTACAGAGTAACTGGTTGCCAATGCAATCCAAGTACTCATGGCGCCTGCTTCATTGATGCCTTCTTCTAACATGTGACCATCAATAGCTTCTTTGTAGCCCATTAACGCTTCGCTATCTTCAGGCGTATACTTTTGACCAACAGCTGAGTAAATGCCTAATTGACGGAACATACCTTCCAAACCAAAAGTACGTGCTTCATCAGGTACGATTGGTACAACACGATCTTGAATGTCTTTATTCTTTAGCATTGCTGACAATAAACGTACAAACATCATCGTGGTGGATTGTTCTTTGCCATTACTACCTTTTAGTACTCGATCGAAAATCGATAGCTCAGGAATATTCAATGGAATATGGCCACTACGGCGATTAGGCAAGTGACCACCCAATGCTTCTCGACGACCTTTGAGATATTTCATCTCCGCTGAACCTTCTTCAGGGCGGTAGAATGGTAGTGTCTCTAGCTGTTCGTCGGTAAATGGCAGATCAAAACGATCACGGAAATACATCAAAGCTTCTTGATCCAGTTTCTTAATCTGATGTGACTTATTGACAGCTTGTGTTTGAGTAGATAAGCCGTAACCTTTCACAGTTTTGACCAAGACAACGGTTGGCTGACCTTTGGTTTTCATAGCTTCACTAAAGGCAGCATATACCTTCATTGGATCATGACCACCACGGTTTAGGCGTGAGATATCTTCATCAGATAACGCATTAGCCATTTCTTCTAGCTCTGGGTACTTATTGAAAAAGTGCTTGCGAGTAAATTCAGGCGTACGGGCTTCATATAACTGATACTCACCATCAACCACTTCTTCCATACGCTGTTTCAACACACCTGTATGGTCATTGGCTAGTAGACTGTCCCACTTACCGCCCCAAATAACTTTAATTACTCGCCAACCTGCACCGCGGAATACAGATTCCAGTTCTTGGATGATTTTCCCATTACCACGTACCGGACCATCAAGACGCTGCAAATTACAGTTAACGACCCAAATCAGGTTATCCAGCTTCTCACGGCCAGCAAGAGAGATCGCTCCTAAGCTTTCTGGCTCATCAGTTTCACCATCGCCTAAGAATGTCCAAATTTTACGGCCTTCTTTTTCCAACAGCCCACGGTTTTCCATATAACGATGTACATGGGCGTGATAAATAGACATGATTGGACCAAGTCCCATCGATACCGTTGGGAACTGCCAATAATCCGGCATTAAATATGGATGAGGATAGCTTGATAAACCTTTACCACCGACTTCACGACGGAAATTATCGAGCTGATCTTCAGTCAAGCGACCTTCTAAATAAGAGCGAGCATAGATACCTGGCGCTGAGTGACCTTGGTAATAAATCATATCACCACCGAAATGATCACTAGCCGCACGGAAGAAATGGTTAAAACCAGTTTCATAAAGCGTTGCACTAGAGGCAAATGTCGCCAAATGACCACCCAAGTCATCATCATTTTTGTTCGCACGCATCACCATGGCCAATGCATTGTAACGAATCAAAGCACGAATTTTACGCTCAATGGTCAAATCACCAGGATACATCGCTTCATCTTCGACCGCGATCGTATTTATATAAGCGGTATCCAAACGATTGAATGGCAGTCCTTCTTGAACCGCCATGTTGTATAGAGCTTTTAGCAAAAACTGAGCACGATCTTTGTCCGCATGTTTGAGTACAGACTCAAAGGCTTGCAGCCATTCCTGTGTTTCGGTGCTATCAGCATCCTTATAATAGTTCATCTTATTGTCCTTTTTTATCAGTCAGCCCTGCATAGTGGCAGGGAGTTATTAAATCAAGTATCAATCAATACTGTCTTACATAAATCGTTTGCTCAATGACTTCCTTGTTAATTTTAAGAAATGACATTTCACAGGTTAGGTTTATAGGGCTGTATTTAACGGCTTCATAAACATAGTCGCTGCATAATAGATAGCTGCCCAACATAACCAATCAAAAAGAAAACAGCAGTGTCTCTTATTCCTTATAAATGGAACAGCTAGATAATAAAGGCAAAGTTGCCTTTGGCCTCTACAGTCAATTATCAGATGATAATAACTCTTCATTATAGGCTCTTCTGACATAGATGTTTATAGCTGTAGAGAAATGGTAATATGACAAGTATTTTTGAAATAAATAATGATTAGTTGCTAAGTAAATATTTACTAAAATAACATGTCTTTGGTCTTACTACTGTTAACTGTTTTACAGCATGACATTTTATCGCTTAATCACACCTTTCATCTTTTTTAGCTATGGGCTAAACCATAAAATCCTTATCATACAGATATAATAAATTTCGTCTTTTATATAGCAAAACTGTTGTTACAGTGAATATTATTTCAGGAAGTTAAATGCAAAAAAGTCAAATTCGTGGCTGCAAATATTACTCCGGCTCTACGCTCATGTTTGCCATCACAACTGCTGCTATTTTTATTATGGCTATATTAGTCACTATTAATGCAAAAGCTAACTCTTTGAACCTGCCTGCAACTGCTACCTACTCGACAACACCTAAGATATAGTCATAAAGTAATACTGGTTTGGCTGCTTACATGCCTTAGTAAATCTTTACTTCTTCATAATCAACAATGCACTGCTGCAATAAATACTTTTAATTTGTCCATGTCTGAGTTCCACAAGTCCTACATTAAAACTACATTGCATTTGAATACAAATAGAGTGCTTATTAGAATAAAGTCATTGATAAAGTGTCTAAATTTAGACTGTATCAAATCGAAACTCTGCCATTCGGTGACCTCAACACGCAACCTATCTTATTCATTATAGATTTTTATATTTTTTTTGTTACACTCAAAAACGCTTATCCTTACTA
>NZ_JBQSVL010000027.1:0-39148 GCF_052376215.1 Psychrobacter sp. AOP7-B1-24 | reverse complement strand
ATAATCCGGGTTTACCTCATGCACATCACGGCTCAGCTTCTCTATACTGACTACTTTTTCTCGATGCGCAGGTATGCTTTTTTCCCAAGGTCGACTCAGGAGCTTTTCGATGGGATGTGTATTATTAGGAGGATTGTAAATCATTGATATATATTACCTAATTACAGGCTTATTTTTGCTAAGCATTATATGTCACTACCGCCCAAGCAAACAGACTGACGTTAATCGCTATCGCTACTATCCATCTGATATTCACTTGCCAGTTTTTACCATCAAAGGCCTTTTGAGGCTCTTCATCAATCAGAAATCGGACTCAGATCACGCTTATCTATCCAGCCAAATTTAGTACCCTCTTTATAAGCAACTTTCACCCAGTCCTCATTTTGATCAAAAGCTTCAATCAAATCACCTTTGATATAATAGTTTGGTTTCGACCGTGACTTGAATTTTTCATTGAGGATTTCTGCTTGATCTGTTTTGACCGTGTACTTGGTCGGAGGTAGGGGACAGTTTCTGACAAGCTCATCAGCTTCTGTTGGATATGAACCAATCAGGGTAATAAAATCATCTACACTTGTATTATTGTGGTTGATACAATAATACTCTTCACCAGTTGGCATAGAGCCCTCAGCTGATGCGTCTGATATATACCACTTACCGTTTTCAAATGCATAGTAAAAAGTATATCCCGATCTCCCTGTAGAATATTGAGTGCTTATAATAAATCCTAAATGGTCTCGACGCGGTAATATGTTGGAAACAGACCAACCTGAATCAGTGGTATAGCTGTGCGTATCTAAGCTTAGTGTGTATTTACCACTTTTGTCTCCAATAAGCACATAGAGCTCATCGCCTTGAAATAAATTATTATCGTCATTGATACGACTAATCACTAAGTCGTCTATGTCATCTGCATTGACATCGAAAGTAAATATTTCAAATTGGTCTTGCGATAGGCTTTCTTTTATAGCCTCAGGAGGTATTAATCCATAGAAATCAATTTTTTCAATACTGCCATCTAAATTCCAAGCTTTCCATACACCTATCTTTTCTCCTTCTTGATACTCCCCAATGTAAGAATAAACGTTAGGATCATTATTATATTTCCTGAAGCAGAGCCCATCCTTTTTGCCATATTCGCTTCTGCACTGATATGTTAAGACACCATCTTCATTCCAGCCTCTAATAACACCATGTGCTTCACCGTTCACGTACGTATCTTCTTGCCACTTTTCCCCATTTTCATAGTAATGAATCCAAGTCCCTGTTGGCATGTTGTTTTTATAGTGTGATTCTATTCTTTTATTACCAGACTCAAACCATACGGTTCTTGCGCCTTCTCTTGGATAATAATTGTTAGGATGGGCGGCGTCCTCGTTATCTACATATTCTAGTTTGCCATCAGTCAAAATATACGGATCTGTAAACTTATCTCCTGAGATAAAAAAGTCTTGTACTAAATACCTATCGTTAGGCAGTTCTTTAATAAGCACTCGATAATAATAAGCATCTGACTTAGTAGATTTTTCAAGACCAAATAAATCATGAGCACGCATGTATAAAACGATATTTGGTTTAGCATTTACATCGTTATCAGCACCGCTTACCTCAGCCCCAGCGACTGCCCCTTCACTGTTCATTTTGGCCATAACCGCCGTGTTTTCACTGGTTGGTTTGGATTCTGAAGAAGATGGCTCTGCACTACAAGCAACGATAGAGATTAGGGCGGTTAAGAAAATAAATTTTTTCAGCGTACTTTTCATTGAATTTAGTCTTATTAGAAGTTAATAAAAATTACTACCACCACTCACAACTGCCGTCATAAGATGAAAATAAATACTCATTATCTCTACAGTCAAGTGTTCGATCTGTATTGTCTGATTCAGGATCATAAAAGAGTATTGTATTTTTGATGACTTTAAAATCATCTGTTTGCGAGTCATATGAAAAGCTTACATACCTTCGTACAAACTTATTGTCGTAGCAAGATGTGTATTCGACAGCAAAACCACCTTCGCTCAAAGTTATGTCTTCTAGGCCTTCCATCATGCAACCCTTAATTGGATCTTTGAACATTAAAGTGTTTTGTTGCCATAAAAAGGCTTCGCCATTGACCATTCGGTATACGGAAATTTCAAGATCAAAATTCCTAACGTCTTGCTCTTTAGGCTTTGCAACGCTAATAATATCGTTTTCACCATCCATATCTAAGTCAGATTCTTTTTCGTAAATAACCTTCATCGCAATCGCATTATTATCAGATTGCGAATCAGTATTAATGAAACTATATTGTTCATTTGGCTGCTTAGGATATATTTCGGTTGTTGCTTTAGTGGTATTCCCTATATTTTTAACCTGATAGGCTTTTTCAAAACAATCTTTGTTTGAATCTTTATTTTTTTATTTAGCAAAATTTACATAAAACTTAAAAGGATCTTGATCTATATCCTCTTTTGTATTGACAAGCTTCCACATACCATCAAAGTAATAAACCAATTTTGTTGGATTGTCTTTTATATAATAGGGAGAGTCGAGGTTCTTAGTAAAAACTAAGTCACTTTTATCGATAACTCTAACAAATATCTCAAAGTTATCTTTTATTTCGTTCAGCGTTAGCGCATTAACATTATCTATGGCGGAGTTCAATTCAGACATCGTATTTGGAATAAAGACATTGTTTTTGGGAAACAAAAAGACCTGAATATCTCCAAACCTGTTGCTATCACTATATATACAACCGTAGTCAGGATAGTAAAAGTGACCTTCGTTAAAAGTGAATAAATTATTCCCATTACATTTGATTATGCTGTCAAAAGATACTTTTTCATTTTTAACGATAGTTGCCTTATCCTGCCCTAGTGGGTGTTCGGCACTCTCTAGTCTGCTATCATTTAGATCGTTAGTAGGAGAACTAACTGAACAGGAGACCAACATTATCGAAAAACATATAGATAGCGGTTTTAAAGCTTTTAACATTTAGAGAGCCTTTTCATGATCGAAGGTACGTTCAAATTTGTTGGATCCATAGTCGATTTGGTCTAGACCAGCCAGTACAAATAGGACGAGGCTGCCGTCAGTTGCAACCACACTTGACCAATGTAAGTAAGGATTATATGTGGCTTTTCTTACTTGGATACCTTTAGGCTAACTATTAAAGCCGGTATTCAAATACATACTGTATTTTATCGACTATATTCGATTTTTATTTATGGACCAAAGCAAGGCTATAGACGCCCAAATTTTATGCAGTATAACGTCTATCCGACTTTTCATTTTAGATAAGACTTGTCATATATAGAAATTTATCGCAATATATTGACCAGATTTTCGACTATTATCCAATTTTCAATATCTTTTAACCAAACGAAAACGGTTTAATATTGGATATTTTGCCTTATTTTTTATAACAGATAACTGCCTGCTTCTATGACTTTTAAACCCCTACTCCTATCTTTATTGATATCACCTTTATGCACTTTATCTGCCTGCGCCAACACGCCTGACACATCAGTAGACAACAATGGCGTACCCCAAACTCGTAGCGATCTAACCGATGCTGAACAAAAGCAGCTTGATGACTTTGTCGCTAAGCAAAAAGCCAATATGCACTTTATTGAAGGCGGTAGTTATGAGATGGGCGACTTTGGGCCAAAGCTTGATTGGACTGGTGGCATGCCAATTTCTAGTAACGGAGATAATAAAACCTTGCATAAGGTAACACTTGATAGTTTTAGTATGAATGCGTACAAGGCAACTTATGGTGACTTCGATATCTATAGCATGGCGACAGGACAGCCAAAAGAAGGGATGCAAGAGTATGCAGAAAAAGTACGCCAACCCAATGCTGCTGCGGGTATCGACTGGCAAACAGCTCAGCACTATTGCCAGTGGCTTGGAGACGAGCTAAATGTATCGATGAATCTACCAACTGAGGCTCAGTGGGAGTATGCGGCTCGTAATCGTGGTCAGTATGTGCTATTTCCAACCGATACAGGAGATATAGACGATGGACGTAATATATGGACTTTTGAGCAAAAACAGGAGATAAGAAGTAAATATAATACTAGCCTTGCTGTGCCTATAGTAGGTCTATATCCGCCTAATCCGTTGGGATTATATGATATGACCAATCAGAACTATGAATGGATGAGTGACTGGTATGATGATAATTACTATGCTGAAAGTCCAGAACATAGTCCGCAAGGTCCATTAGCTGGTAAAGAAAAAGTACTACGCAGCGTAGAGGCAAATGAAGGCGATGCGAGCACCATTAAGTTGATAGGTGCTGTAAGCGTAAAACGTTGGCATAAAGTACCCAATCCGCCTCTTTTAGACAATGACGCTGAAATTAATCAGAATGGAGACACCTCTGCACGCTGCGTTGCTAACAGCCCACAGGCTATTAGCTGACCACCTTCTCTTTTACAACTATAAACGCTAACTCAGGCAGATTTGCCCCCTCTCATAAATAACACCCCACTAATAATGACGCTGCATACACTACATAGAATAAACACATTGTGCGCGCCGCCCGGCATATACTCCATAAATGATGTGAAGAACTGACCCGAAAACACTGCCATCGTAAAATACGATAGATTACGACCACGTACTTTGGCAGCGCTTAACTCTACTGTCATGTGGTTCAGTAGCGGAATACTAAAGCCAAAGCCAATGCCGATTAACAGCGCGCCTATTATTAATATCAAGGTGCTGGCTTGCGTAAAGCAAACATATGACAATGCAAATGCTAAGAATGCCAGCGCCAGTACTTTGGGCTCATTCAACCATTTGATTATTTTGGGCATAAAACCTGCGGTAACGACCGCCACCAAAGAGATAAAAGCCAGCAGCTGACCGATTTGTGATTCGTTGTAGCTAAGCTCATTCATAGTGATGGGCAATAACACGGTTGACGTAAAAAATATAGTCATCGCTAAGGTTGAGATAAGATACACATTTTTTAGAGTCAGACCGCTAATAATGGTTTTACTGTCGTCTTTTACTATCTGTGCATTCTCTGCTGTAGCTGCATGATTACGCGGTACAAACAGTAACAGCATGGCTAAAAACACCCACGCCACCAAATAAATCGATAGCGGTAAGGCCCAAAATTGTGACGCAAGTAAGCCACCCAAAAACAAGAAAATGACCCCGCCAAGCTCGATGGACATGCCTTGTTTAGCAATCATTTTTAGGCGTGCCTCTCCCTGATACCACGTAGAGATGAGTACCGTGCAGCTCGCCATGACGACCGCCGTGATACCACCCAATAGAAACCGATTGCTAAACACCTGCGCTGGCCCATGTAAAAAATAAGCACTGGCACCTACAAGCCCATACAAAGATAACCCGATGATCAAGAGTTTGTACGCGCCATATTTATCGATGAGCTTTCCTGCTAGTGGCGCAAACACCACCGCACCTAATGACGGTAAGGTAATTAGCAGCACACTGTTATCAGTAATACCCAAACCTGCCGAAATGCTAACCAAGCCGGGTGCCAGTAACGTGCCGACCATAATGGTCAAACTGGCAATACACAATAAGGTAAAACTACCTGCGGTTTTTAACTGGTTCATATATGTCCTTAGTCGATAAAAAATAACATCGATATCTATGTACTGATATAACTGTACTGATATCACTTATTTTTTGGCAAACGCATTAAATACGGCACTGATGATGATAAAGAGGATACTGACCATCACTACCCCTGGCCATTGGTACAAGGCAAATGCTTTGACACCCGCCATAGACCCCAATGCCCCACCTGTGTAATAACCCAGCATATAGATACCATTGATGCGGCTCTGAGCGGCGGGATCGATACTAAAGACCCGAACCTGATTGGCCACTTGTGCACTGAATACAGCAAAGTCGATTAAAATAATCCCGATAATCAGCGACACCAAATTACCTGCAAACAACCCTGTAATAGCAAAGCCTGTCGCTGCTAGTGTCAGTGCCATCATCACTAGCGTTTTAGAGCCCAATTTATTGACCCATTTGCCAGAGGATTTGGCCCCTATCACCCCTGCCAACGCAATCACACCAAATAGCCCTGCCTGCTGCGCATTGTAATTAAAAGGTGCCTCGCTGACATAAATCGCTAGCGTCGCCCACAGCACATTGAATGAGGCAAACCAAAATGCGCCTGCCAAAGTAAATTTTTGCAGGGATTTATGTTTTACAAATAGTGATAAGCTACTTTTGATAAGTGGAAAGTAACGCAGCGTGGTATGCGGTGTATTGGTTGGCAAAAACACCCGAAGCAGTACCCCAAAGACAGCGGCAAACGCCGCAGACATCACAAACACACTGCGCCAGCCAAGTTGCTCACCTACAAACCCACTTAAGGTTCTAGATAATAAAATACCAATGGTTAGCCCCATCATCAGCGTGCCAAGCGTTGCACCCTTGTTTTCAGGTGACACCATGGACGCAGCAAATGGAATGAGCTGCTGGGTAATATTGGCACTAACACCGATCAAAAATACGGATAGTAACAGTATAGGCAAACTTGGTGACACGGCAGCAAAACCGCATGCGGCTACTAATAAACAGGATAAGATACCAATCAAGCGTCTACGCGCAATAGAATCGCCCAATGGTGAGATAAATAGCAAAGCAAACGCATAACCAAACTGCGTCAATGCCGGAATACTGCCCAGTTGTGAGTCGGTCAAATCAAACTCAGCACCGATGAGCGGTAAAATAGGCTGGTTGTAATATAAGTTTGCCGCCGTTGCCGCAATGGCAGCGGTCATTAACAGCAGAATAAACCGGCTTAGTGATTGGCTCGACGACTGGCTTGATGGTTGGTTTAGTACAGGCTTATCCATTATTTTCTCAGCTTAATAAATCATGCCACCAGTATAGAGCTTAGCAATCAATAACAAAAATGATAGTATATGATTGAATCCATACAAATAATGTATAGATATAAAAGTTAAGACTGAACGATGAGCTGATAAGATAAATTGATAAAAGGTATGGCTAATATGGATATAAAAACACTCAAAAGCTTTATGGCAGTAGCCAAGCACCAGAGCTTTTCAGAAGCAGCGCGTGAGCTATATACGGTACAACCTGCCATCAGTCGTCAGATTTCATCATTAGAGACAGAATTGGGGGTTGTCCTGTTTAACCGTACTTCTCGTGAAGTGACTATCACGCCCGCTGGCGAGCAACTACTGAAAGACGGTGCTGTTATTTTAGCCTTAGCAGAACAAGCAAAGATACAAGTGAAGCGAGCACATGATGGACAAATAGGCACACTTAATATCGCGCATTTGAGCTCAGCTTGTTTGACCTTTATGACCACACTGGTACGCAGTTATAAAGAAAAATTTCCGCACGTACACGTCTCGTTGTTTGAGATGACGGTGACCGAACAGATAGAAGCATTTAATAATGACCGTATCGACATTGGGTTTTCGCGGCCATTACCGAGCGCCATTGCTGATGACTTTATCAGCCACAATATTTATATCGACAAATTGGTGGCAATTGTGAACCAAAGCCATGCTTTAGCCGACCGACAAACCATTGATTTAGTGCAATTAAAAGACGAAAAGTTTGTTATTTTTAACCGCGATGAAGCGCTTGGTCTATTTGATGAAACCATCACACTATGTAAGCAAGCTGGGTTTTCACCCAATATCATCAGCCAACCCAAGCATATGCAGACATTGGTGACCGAAGTGGCAGCAGGACTGGGCGTGGCGATTGCACCCTATTGCGTACGCAAACTATATAGTGATGGCTGTCATTTTATAGCGTTAAACCATGTCAGTACACAGGTTCCTGTGCATATTCAACATAAGCAAAATAACAACAGCGCGACGGTTGCTGCTTTTGTGGCAGTAGCATTGAGTGCGACAGATGACATACAACAAAGCATGGCATGTTAAACACATAAAAACCCCGTTTATCTGGTTTACAGAAAAACGGGGTTGGTTCTACTCATAGATTAGGTCACATTATCAGTGAACACTAAGCTGTCTGAAACGTTCTTATTCGCATAAAGACCATCAACTCGCAGATACAGGCACTTTGCGAATCAGCCATAAGAAATAAGCGCCACCAATAATCGCTGCTACCGTACCCGCAGGCAGCTCATAAGGAAAGATAACATAACGCCCAATCCAATCTGCTATCACCATCACCCCTGCACCGAGCAAAGCGGCCAATGGCAATTGACGTTCAAGTTTGGTCGCTCCCAGTGATGTTGCCAGATGCGGCACCATCAAACCAATAAAGCTAAGCGGCCCTACTGCAAGCGTACTGGCCGTACTCAGTGCGGCAACCAGTACTAACAGTGCCAGCGTCACAGGTGTGACCGCAACGCCCAAGTTACGAGCCACGCCCGTACCCAAGCCAAGGATACGCAATGGTTTTATCACCAGCAGACTAAGTGCAAACAAAATAACAGCAATACCAATAAGATACCAGACAGTGCTAGGTTGCGCGCTATAAGTGGTACCCGATAGCCAGCTAAGCATCGCCTCTAACCGTGGATCACCAGACAGCTTCACCATGTGCATCACCCCATCCATCATGGCAGCAATACCAATACCGACCAATAATAGATAGCCTGAGCTAACCCGGCGCGCCAGCCACATAACCAGTAGCAGCACCAGCATCGCACCAGACAGCCCTGAGATTAGCAGCGTGCCTGATCCTGCAGACAACCCCAAGCTAGGCAGCAGTAAAAACCCTAAGATAACGCCAAGCGCTGCGCCCGAGCTGACACCCAGCACTTCTGGACTCGCCATCGGGTTACGCGTGAGCGTTTGCAGTAGCACACCAGCGACGGCTAACATTAGACCCGTTGCTGCCGCACTTAAACTGCGAGGCAGACGATACTGCTCAGTAATTGCCCAATCGGTACTAAGCCCCCATCCATTCATGTCCTGAACAAACAAGCAGGCCAATGCAATGAGTGCCACCACACCAACACCCCAGCGCCATATCCCGACAGATACAGGCTTACCAGTGACCATCGGTGTTACCGTTTCTATCTGCTCACGGCGCTGACGAAGAATCAACCAAATAATCAATGGCGCACCAAGGATACCTGTCATCGCCCCTGCGGGAATCTGCATATCAAGTATCGGTTCGAGCAATAACGCAACATTACTGGTCAGCCATAATAGCAAGGCCCCTAGGACAAAAGCAGCTGCCAAACGTTTATTAATAGCAGAGATACCTAGCGCATTGACTAAGCTTGCTGCACCCAAACCGATAAAGCCAATCAGCCCAACTTCACTCACGACTAACGCTGTCACCACTGCCACGATGAGTACCACTAGCGCACGAATGCCATTGATAGGCACACCCAAACGCTTGGCTTGTAAATCATCCAAGCTCATTAAAGTCAGTGGTTTTAATAATGGCAAACAAACCGCCGCCATCACAACGGCCGTTATCGCTAACATCGTACTGGTATGCCAGCTGTTCTGTGCCAAAAACCCAGCCGCCCATGACATCATACCATTGCTGCGCTCAGCGAAAAACAGCACCAACACATTGGCGACTGCGGCAAGTAGAATATTGACCACCAAGCCTGCAAGTATCAATATTAATGGATTAAAACGACTGGGCGCTGACAACGCAAACACCAAGCCCATACTGATAATCGCACCGACAAAGGCAACATAAATACCACCATAGACTGCCAAACTTGGCAAAAACAAGGTCACGAGCAGTATGGCCAGTTGCGCGCCCACACCGACCCCTAAAGTAGTATCTGATGCCAATGGGTTTTTGACCAATTGCTGTAGTAGAATACTGACGACGCCTAACAAACCACCTGCCAACAACGCGACGATACTGGTTGCCACCAAATGCAGCTGTGTCGCCATACTACCGATATCTAACTGCGAGCTCGGTATCAGCAAATCACCAATAGGCCGCGTCCACTCCTGAGCAATTAACGCCCAGCCACTCCATAGTGACAGCACCATGAGCATGATCAGCATTACCCATAGTCGCCATGACTTATTAGCAGTATTTATACTCATGATGCGGCCCCGCCTTTCAGTGTGACTGCTGATAGATTATTGGCCAAGCTGACCAATGATGACATACCACCATAGATCCATACTGGTGGCAGCTCACCCACACAGCGCTCATTGCCATAACTCAAACGTTGCCAAATCAAACTGTCATCAATCTCAGCCCGTGTAATTGGACTCAGTGGGTTTATAATCAACAAACAAGTCTCATCATCTAACTGCGCCAAGTCTCCCATACGTATCGATACGAATCCCCACTGGTTACCCTTACCTAACACGTCAAGCTCTTTACCCATGCCCTTGAGCGCTGGTTGAAACAAACTGTTTGCCACGTACATACGCATATTATTGGCATCAACAAACTGTACCACGGCGAATTTCTTGACGTTTGGATAGCGCTGTTGCAGACGCGCACTAGCAAGGCTTATGTCTTTTTTGCTTTTGGCAATATAATCTTCGGCCAGTTTTGGTTCATGAATTAGCTCTCCTAGCTTACGAGTGGGCTCAGTATAATCTGCCCAATTGGCAATCTCTCCTTTGGCGGCGAACATAATAGACTCTGCAGGCACATCACCATAGAGGTTGCGAGCGTGTTGATAAAACGAGTTATCGACGACCAAATCGACAGGCAGCTGTGCGACTAGCTCGGCATTTGGTTGATAACGAATACCCAAATCAATCGTGCCGGATGGCAGTGCTGGCTTTCCTACCCATCTATCCCATACTCGGACATCTCCAGTCGCAATTGGAGGATAGCCCATTGCGGTCAAAGTTGCTGCGTTACCCCAGTCTGGTGAGACAATATTAATGTTCGTGTGAGTCGCGTCGGCTGCCTGAGCGTCTGTTTGAGCACTTTGTTGAACATCTTTTTGCTCAGTCACTGGTTCCTGACACGCGCTTAGCATGGTGGTCAATACCAAGCCTAAGACAAGAGACAAATTCTTTAGTGGCAACGTTAAGGAGTCTGGCGATAGGCGTTTGGTTGAGGGATTGATAGCATTTTTAGAGATGTTTTTTTTATAAAGAGCAGAAAACATAGTGGCCTATCTTTTGGGCAAATAAGGTGGAGTAAGCAAGTCAGAAAAATAAGACGCGCCAAACATTAGGCGATGGCGACAGGCTGCCCTGTTATAGGATGGCTGAGTAATTGCATATCGACATTAAAGATATTGTGTAGTATGTCTGGTTGCATGGTGCTTTTGATATCACCGTTATGACAGATACAGCCTTTTTTGAGGGCGATTACTCGATCGGCATACTGCGCAGCCAGATTGATGTCATGCACGATAATCACCACGCTTAAGCCCTGCTCATCGACCAAACGGCGAATCAGCTGAATGACTTCTAGCTGATAGTGCATATCTAGCGCAGCCAGTGGTTCATCGAGTAACAGATATCTCGTGTCCTGTGCCAGACACATCGCCAGCCAAACTCGCGCACGCTCTCCGCCTGACAATGTGGCGGTAATACGATCAGCGAATGCCTCCACCTGTGTGGTACGCATCGCTTCTGCAACTTTATCTTTGTCTACCTGGGTGGGCTTTTGTAGCCATTTTTGATGTGGGTAACGTCCTAACATCACTAGCTCACGTACCGTAAATCCAGCTGCCTCAGGCAATTGCTGCGGTAAATACGCCATTTGTCGCGCCAGCTCTTTACTACTGTAATCACTGATACTGCGCTCATCCAAATTGATACTACCGCTATTGCTCGCCATCTCGCCTGCTAATGCCTTGATCAAGGTTGACTTGCCTGAACCATTGTGTCCAACCAATGCCACCAATTGATTACTATCAATCTCACAGCTCACATTGTTTAGTAGAGTATTTCCTTGACGACTGATGGTCAGTTGGTTTGCACGTAACATAGAGACACTCGTTGTTAATGTTGTTAATTTAAATCATGGTATGTGTATTAGATAACCAATAAAAACCGATTTTACTCGTAAACCGTAATAAAAACAATTATCATTAACACAAAATATAATTCTTCTACTTCCATTCACTGTTGTTCGTGAGTATATATATGACCGATTCTATTTCATCAACTGCTACCATAAAACATCAAACCCACAGAAACAGCTACACCTCATTGAGTATTCCAGAACTGCCAAGCACCATTGCTCATATAAATGAAGAGCATTTTGACGAGTTACTGAGTTTTTTAAAAGCGTTCACTTTTCTAACTACTGAAGAGATGGATAATGCTGACATACAGTTGACTGACATTTATGCTGAAGGCGTCGCCATCTCAGTTATCGCTAAACCCAATGACTTAGAGGTTTCATCAAACACTCAAAATCATGTTATTAAAGACCCTAAAGTTTACATTGACTTTGCAGCACCCATCTCACAGCTTAGCGAGCTACAGACGCAATATATTTTGCTCAAACAACGCGCAGATAAGAAACTCGGTAAAAAAAGTATCAAGCTGACTAAACAAAAATTTATCGTACAAAACAGCTATCCCGTTAGTAAAAATATGCTGCGTCTGACCTTAACAGCACCAGAGATCAATCCGTCTAACTTGATACCTGTTAGTGAAGCAGGCTATGCCTATTTATTTGATTTAGAACATAACGTCACAAATGACAACGATCGTCCCTCACGATCTCATTGCTATTACACACTGAGAAAAGCATGGCAAACCTCGGATGGCATGCAAGCATGGGTTGATGTGTATCTGCATGGAGATACTTCTGGCGGTAATTGGGCACGTTCATTGCAACCAGGTAATAGCGTGATTAGTAAGCGTGAGTTCCCCGAAAAGGTGGAGCATCTGCGTAATGGTCAAGCATTGCTGATTGCTGATGAAACATCGATACCAACCGTGGCACGACTGCTCGAGCTTTGGGACAATCCTTTACCACCTTTAATCCTCTGCATTACTCAAGATGAAGATGATCAGGCTTATTTTGATGACGTTAAAATAGGCAATGATATCACCTCTGATACCGAAAATAATGTAGGGAGTGCTTTTACGGTATTGCCTTTAGTGACCGGTCAAGTAAATTCGGGACGTGAATTAGCCACATTGATTGACAGTACATTAGAAAGTTACTTATCCACTCACCCCTTAAAAATTGATAAAGTTTGGGGCGCACTCGAAGCAGGTACCGCTAAAGCACTACGTGGGTTACTAAGGGAGAGGTTCACATTAGAACGTACTGACTCGATTATAAAAGTCTATTGGCGTAAAAGCTAAACCTGTATCATAGCGATTGATAATCAAAGCCTTATTCGATTTATATGACATTAAAGATACCAAAAGGAAGATAAAGTGTCACAAGCTCAGACCACCAACCCCAATAGCAATGAAATAACTGGCCTTAGCAAATCACAAAACTTATCGTTAAAAATATTAACCATTGTCGGCTATCTAGAAGGTACCTCTTTTTTATTATTGATGGGCATAGCCATGCCACTTAAATATATGATGGGTATTCCTGAAGCAGTAAAGTATATCGGTATGACGCACGGTATATTGTTTATCACTTATATTCTGATACTACTGATTACGGTCAGTAGAATAAAAATGCCGCTATGGGCCCTGCCTGCAGGTGTACTGGGTTCATTTCTACCGTTCGGCCCTTTTATATTCGACCATTTTCTCAAAAAAAGTATAAGTAAGAATTTAAATAAAGAGACTTAACACCATTGTTTTAGGGCCTGTTTTTATTTTAACGGCAACCTTTACAATGAGTACGTACCCTCAATACAAATAACTAAAAACCCCCGATAACGCTTATATAAAAGTTATCGGGGGTTTTTGTTTTTACGGTCATAGGTTTATTCGTTCTTCAGAAGCGTTATTCCTTGTAAAAAGTAAGGTAATTACCGTAAAATAGTGTTTCTTATGAATATTGTTAATTTTTCTTTTTTAATTGTATTAAAAGCATATTATCAATTACTTTTTTGCCATGCCAGTGAACTGAACACACTATGACTGTAAAGCAGCCCAATAACATGCACCGATCTTTGTTGTCGCCTGCAATGATGTGGACAGCTATACTATTGGCGTGTCTTGCATGGCTGTTACATACCACTCCTTTATTAACACCATTATGGAGTGACAATGCCAGCTTGGGTCATGGTATTTGTATTGAGCTTGCACCTGTTGTATCTGCTGCTCATAATCACAGTATGCACTCGCAGCATCATTCAGATGCATCGATGCTGGCACCCTCAGAGACAGCAGCACAATCGGCGGCAGTGGTAAATTCAAAGACCATCACGACCTCCAAACACGATACTCATCAACACAGTAGCTGTGACATATGTACTTCCATGTCAGCAGTAATTACTCCGCTTATCATCGAATCACCTGAATTTCATCCCATAGAAATCACCACTATCGTAGCGATGATACCGCAGACGATAAATGCCTACTATGCAACTGACTTCTTACGACCCTTCTCCCGCGCTCCACCATCTTTTTTGATGACTTAAATCAGTCACGACATAACCAATCATTATCAATCATCCAATAATCTTGTTGGTTGGTTCAGCATTGATTGTCTGCAACCTTGACGCGCTACTGAATAACCAAAGCAAACCTTTGGCTATTATAGTCACCCCTTATAAAAGTATTACTGCGTTAACCTCGCTTGAAGTATTTAATATACATCTACGCTAGGTTGCCTTGCATCACTTTTAAATTGAATCGACTATAGCGTTAATGATGCGTTATTTTTTATGACTGATAATCGAAAATACAATCTCCTTTATCACGTGTTTTTCAAAGTTTTCAGGACAGCATACTATGCGACATTCATTAAAAAGTACCACACCTACGCTAAAGCTGAGCGTTTTAGCAGTGGCGTTGTTTCAAATCAGTAGCGCATACGCGCACGATGGCGAAGATCATTCTAATGATGATATACCAATGGCTTACCTGCCAGCTATTACCGTGGAGGCAAGCGCGTCAGGCGCCAATAGTCTCGGTACATCTGCGACGCTTAATCAAAATGATATCAACCACCAGCAAGTAGCGACTAGCGATACTGCAACCATATTAACCAAAATCCCTGGTATTAATGTGCAAAGTGCAGGTGGCATCTCAAACCTACCAGTGATTAGAGGACTGGCTGATAACCGTCTGCGTATCTTAGTAGATGGTGTCGACTCAATCGCCTCCTGTCCAAACAGCATGAACTCACCACTATCCTACATCTCACCGAGTGCAGTCGAAGAAACCACTGTCTACGCAGGCGTCACACCCGTGAGTGTTGGTGGTAATAGTATCGGTGGCACCATTGTCGTAGAGTCAGCAGAGCCAACGTTTTCAGAAGACAGTACCGTTGTGACCTCAGGTGAAGTGGGTGCATTCTATCGCAGCAACGGCAATGGCTACGGCGCCAACGTTGAAACCACCATCGCTAATGACGTACTAAGCCTGTCGTATAAAGGCAGCTATGCAAAATCAGACAACTACGATGCTGGTGGTGACTTTAAAACTTATACTGATGCAAGTGGCAGCGGTCAAAGTTTGGCGAAAGATGAAGTTGGCTCGACTGCTTTTGAAAGCCAGACTCAGTCTGTCGATGTGGCTTATCAAAATGGAGATCATCTGCTACAAGGTACCTACCTATGGCAACACGTGCCAGAAGAGCTGTACCCAAACCAGCGTATGGACATGCTAGACAACCAGCTCGACAGAGTGAACCTGCGCTATAAAGGTGAGTTAAACTGGGGACAGTTAGAAGCACAGGCTTACCACGAAGACGTCGAACACTATATGAACTTTGGTGAGGACAAACAGTTCTTATATGGCACCGCTGCTGGCATGCCAATGTATACCGACAGTGAAACCATCGGTGCTAACCTTAAGGGTATCGTTGATTTAATTGACCAAGGTACGGTGACCCTAGGCGCTGAGTATCAAGACTATACACTCGATGACTTATGGCCCGCCTCTGGTACTGGTATGATGGCGCCTAATGAGTTTCAAAATATCAATAATGGCGAACGCGAACGTATCGGTGTTTATGCTGAGTGGGAAAAACAAATAGCACCAAAGTGGAACACACAGCTAGGTGCTCGTTACGAAAACGTACGTACCAGTGCTGATGAGGTCAGTGGCTACAACTCAATGATGATGACCAACCAAGGCCGCGATAGCGCCATCTTTAATGCCAGTGACCGTAGCACCACTGATAATAATATCGATGCCACTGCCATTGCACGCTACGATATGAGCGACAACAGCTCTATCGAATTTGGTGCTTCACACAAAGAGCGCACTCCTAGCCTATACGAGCGATATACATGGTCGACATGGGGCATGGCCTCTATCATGAATAACACTGTGGGTGATGGTAATGGCTATTTCGGTGATCCTGATCTAAAACCTGAAAAATCTAATACGCTATCCATGACATTTGACTGGCGCAGTGCTGATGATAACTGGGGTATCAAAGCGACACCTTATTACTCGCACATCGATGATTACGTTGATGCCGTACAGTGGGATTCAGCAAACAATACCGCTGCAACCACTCAAACCAGCGACCAATATAACGTGATGCGTTATACCAACCAAGATGCCAGAATATACGGTATCGACATCACAGCTGACCGCGACTTAACCTCTAATGCTTGGGGTGATTGGGGACTGGCTGGATCACTGAGCTACACCAACGGCAAAAATAAAGATACAGGTTCTCATCTTTACAATATCATGCCACTCAATGCCAGCATTGCGCTCAATCATGAAAACAATGACTGGAAAAACCAAGTTGAAGTGGTTGCTGTAGCCGCTAAAAACAAAGTATCAACGCCGCGTAATGAGGTTAAAACAGCAGGTTACGGTTTATTGAACCTGAGCACTGGCTATCAATGGGATGCGGTTAGCGTTGAGGCAGGTATTGATAATGTGTTGGACAAAAACTACGCATTGCCACTGGGCGGGTCTTATATGGGTCAAGGCAGAACCATGGGCATCAATAACGAGCTAACTACCGGATCCAACTGGGGCACTGCCGTACCTGGCGCAGGTCGTTCGTTTTATATGGGCATCAACTATAAGTTTTAGTTGATCAGTTTGAGCTGATACGAGCACAACCTTAATTGTAAAAAGCCGGACAAGATTAACTCGTCCGGCTTTTTTATGGATTTTTTCAAACGAACGAATCGCTAAAGATAGTCCAGCCATAGCAAAGCGTGTCATCAATTAGAATACACCTTCATCGATTTGACGCTGCTTGGCAAAATTTAGCCGCGTTTAGCCCAGTTAGAAGTCTGTCGTTTTATCTGAGAAGGTTCCCTAGCAAATTTGTACCTTTAATAGTCTTAAAAAAGACATACCAGTCTGGCGGTATCTGTTAAAGTAAAATAAGTATCATTTGATATTTTCGTCATAAAAAAGAGTTTTTCAACCAACCCGAAACTGGACAAAAATAAAAGCGTCTTTGCTCAGTAGGAGATTAAAATAATGACCTATAAAAATGTAACCGTTGCAGGAAGTGGCGTTCTAGGCTATCAGATTGCTTTTCAGACCGCATTTCATGGATTTAACGTCACCGTTTATGATATTAACGATGAGGTCTTAGAAAAAGCCAAAGCAAAGTTTGAACTCATATGTGCTGCATTCAAAAGAGATATGAAGGCCAGTCAAAAGCAATTAGACAAAACATTTGCAAACCTCAGCTATTCATCCGATTTAAAAGACGCAGTTAAAGATGCGGATTTAATGATTGAGGCCGTGCCTGAAAACCCAAAAATTAAAATCAGCTTCTATGAAGAATTGGCAAAAGTGGCACCAGAAAAAACTGTTTTTGTCACCAACTCATCTACCCTATTACCAAGCCAGTTTGCTGACTCAACTGGACGACCTGCTAAATTTTTAGCCCTGCATTTTGCCAATAATATTTGGGTACATAATACTGCTGAAATAATGGGACACCCTGATACTGACCCTAAAGTCTTTGATGACGTTGTGGCGTTTGCTAAGGCGATTGGTATGTTGGCATTACCACTCAACAAAGAACAACCCGGTTATATTATCAATTCATTATTGGTACCGTTACTGGGTGCTGGTCTAGATCTACTAGCCAAAGAAGTGGCTGATCCTTACACCATTGATAAAACATGGATGAAAGCCACAGGCGCTCCAGTTGGTCCATTCGGTATACTTGATACCGTAGGCATCAACACTGCATACAATATTAATAAGATGTCTGCAGAAAAGACCCAAGATCCACTAGCCCTCAAAACAGTCGCTTATTTAAAAGAGCATTTTATTGATCAAAATAAACTTGGCGTTTCTACAGGTGAAGGTTTTTATACTTATCCAAACCCTGCCTTTACCCATCCTGATTTTTTAAAGTGATACTATAGGCGATCCACTATACGATAAATACAGTGATGGAACACAGCGATACAAATTACATTTTGCGTAGCCTCTGTCTACATAGACACAGTAGGCAGGCAAAAATGTATCTCTTTATTCTGTGATCGACTCTCTTTTATTTAGGACTGACTATAATTAGCGAGATTGATGAATAGCCGCTAACAGCCAAATTGGACTTTTAGCCGCTATTTCTATAAAAAATATAGTTTTTGACTGTTTTTATAAATCAAACGCCCTTAAATTTAATAATTCATATTGAGTTACTGACCAATTTGTTTTATGATTTTTGACGGCTAAATTTATCCTCTTCTAAGGAAATAAAATGTTTGAACGTATCGACCATTATGCAGGCGATCCAATTCTAGGCTTGATGGAAAAGTTTTTAGCAGATAATAATCCAAACAAAGTCAATCTAGGCATTGGTATTTATTATGATGAAAATGGCGTACTACCCGTCCTTGAATGTGTAAAAACTGCCGAGCAGCGCATTGCAGATCCAGTCTCTCCTCGTCCATACTTGCCGATGGCAGGTTTACCTGGACACCGTAAAGGCTGTCAGGAACTGCTCTTTGGTAAAGACGCACAAGTTTTAAAAGATGGTTTGGTTGCTACTATTGCAACCATCGGCGGTTCTGGCGCGCTCAAAGTAGGTGCCGAGTTTATCAATCAATGGTTCCCACAAGCCAAATGCTATGTGAGCGATCCAACATGGGGCAACCATATTGCCATCTTTGAAGGCTCTGATGTCACAGTCGGTAAATATCCATACTATGATAAAGAAAACAGCAGCATCAAATTCGATGAGATGATTCAGTTTTTTGAAACCTTGAATAAAGATGATGTAGTGCTCTTACATCCTTGCTGCCATAACCCAACAGGTTTGGATTTGACTCGCGAGCAATGGGACACAGTACTAAACGTCGTTCAAGCGCGTGAACTGATCCCATTTATGGATATTGCTTATCAAGGCTTTGGCGAAGATATGGACAGCGATGCTTACGCGATTCGCAAAGCAGTCGATATGGGCTTACCACTGTTTGTCAGCAACTCATTCTCTAAAAACTTATCGCTATACGGCGAGCGTGTTGGTGGACTGTCTATCGTTTGCCCGACTGTCGACGAAACCGATCGTGTATTTGGTCAAATGAGTGCAATGGTGCGTCGTATCTACTCAAGCCCACCGTCACACGGCGGCCATGTCGTCGACATCGTCATGAATGATGAAGCGTTACATGAGCAATGGGTTGGCGAAGTTTACGCGATGCGTGATCGTATCAAGGCTATGCGCTTAAAACTAAAATCAGTATTAGAAGCCAAAATACCAAACCGTAACTTTGACTATATTACCCGTCAGAACGGTATGTTTAGTTTCACTGGTTTGACGCCTGAGCAGGTCGAACGCTTGCAAACTGAATTTGGTATTTATATGATCTCCAATTCACGTATGTGTGTAGCTGGACTGAACACCAGTAATATCGACTATGTAGCCAACGCCATGGCAGACGTCTTAAAAAACTAGGCAAGCCATATACCAAACCGTATGACTCGTTAAGTACGGCTTGTTAAATACGATTTGGTAGGCATGACGATCAATAAAAAGGCTGAGCAACTGCTCAGCCTTTTTTTATGCCTCGATTATTTGAGGTTTATTCTGTCTGCCCATACTTAACACTGCCTTTAATACCTTAATCAACATTTAAGTTGTTAATTTATAACAAACAACTATTGGCTATTTTTGTTAAAGGTATTAATATATGTAAAAAATAGAATTAATTAAAATTCATTAATTATATATTTACATGTTGTTTTATAAATCAATATAGGTAAAAAGTGATGAGCCATACATCTTTATCAAATAATACAGACATTCTGCCATCCGATGCCGCTAACGATGTCTATCCATTGGCCTTATCAGCGAGATCTGATACTGAAGCCGCTAGAAAGATTGCACCAACAGTCATCGAAAAGCTTTCGGATCTGTCGCTCTTTAGAATGGGACTGCCAAAGTCATTTGGAGGCTGGGAAGGCAATCCTGTAGAGACGCTCAAGGTCTATGAAACATTGGCTAGCGCTGAAGCTTCTGTCGCTTGGATTACATGGAACAATCATTTAGCTTGTACCTTTGGTAGATTTTTAGACGAAACCAGTATGAAAGAGATATACCACAACCCTGCTCATGTCTACGCCAATTCAGCACGTCCTGAAGGCGTGGCTCATACAGTAGAGAATGGCTACATGGTCTCTGGTCAATGGACCTTGGTATCGGGGTGTGAGTTAGCAGACTGGTTTGTACTACGCTGTTTGGTCGTCTCAGAAGGCTCTCCGACTACCCTAGGTCCAGGAGCAAATCTGAAGCTGTTTTTTATTCCAAAAGAAAAGGTAGAAATCGTTGATACATGGCATGTCGGCGGATTAAATGGCACTGGTAGTCACGATATAGTCGTCAAAGATGCTTTTGTAAAAGAAGCATACGCTGTTGGTTTTGATAGCCCTGTTGCCATTGATAATGCATATAGTCGTCTGCCTATTGGCTGTATCAATGCAGCGGGCTGTGCCGCGATGGCACTAGGTGTGTTAAAAGCGGCAACCGATGACTTAATCGATATATGTCTTGAGCGAGTGACGCCAAATAAGAGCCCAGATTTACGTGATCGTGGTACAGTGCAAGCTGCCATCGCAAAGAGTAAAACGCTATTGGCATCTAGACGTTTGCAGTTACATAGTAGCGTTGAAACATTATGGGCAGAATCGCAAAAACAGAACACATTTACTGATGAACAGCTGGCTGATGTGTGGGCCGCGGCCTGTGAAGCAGCAAACGATGCTAGATCCATGCTGTCTGAGGTTTATGCCGTCGCTGGCACTGCCTCACTTTATAAAAAACATCGAATAGAGAGAGCGCATAGAGACATTCATGCCATTTTACAACATGGCATTATTCAACCTCATTGGTTAAACCAAGCGGGCATGGCGTATGTTGGACTGACGCCAAATGGCGCAATGTTTAGAGTATAACTCAAACGCTTTACCATGGTTGACCTGTGCTTAACGCCTACTTGCTAAAATATTAGTGCGTGTCTTCATGTCAAAAATGCTGATAAAAATGAGATAAATTGCCGTCAAACAAGGAAAAGAGCGCAGATAATATCGAGATATTAACCAGCTATTTGACGATGTTTGGCAAGATTCAGCCATGTTTAGCCCATTGAGATGACTATCGAGTGAATTGAAGACACGCCCCTAATGTCCGTTAAATGTATCAAACACAAAAAAGCAAGACATCGAATGTCTTGCTTTTTTGATCGTGAGCGACTTTAGAGTTTGTTTATCACGCTCATGTCTGCTTAACTATTTATTTTTTAACGTTTTTTATTAGCTATCTTTTTTAACTGTCTTTCATTCTCACCGGCAAAGTAATCTGAACCACCAGCCCTTGTACCCCATCTTGGCGATTGTAGGCATTGATATGTCCTTTATGAGCGGTGACCACCGCATGAACAATTGCCAACCCCAACCCATACCCTCCTGTCTCACGATGACGAGCGGAGTCTAATCGTACAAAAGGCTGAAAAATACGTTCTAAGTCTTTTTCTGCCACACCGTCACCCTCATCTGTGATACTAACCTGAATAGCGGGGACCTGATGATTCATCTCTACTTTTTTGATTTCAGCAATCACTTCTGAATCGGCTGCTGTATGCATAAAGGCATTGCGAATGATGTTTTCAAGTGCACTGTGCAGCTGCTCTTGATTACCTAACACTTCCCACGAGCTATCTAACGATGCGCTAGGCGACTGCCACTGCCAGCTCACATTTTTATGATAAAACTCAAAACACACATCTTGTCCAATCTCGCTGATAAGCTCTGTCATATCCACCATTTCAGTTTCCAAGTTATCAATGGTGTATTGCTGCATTTGTAAAGATTGAATATGAATAATTTGTTCAATCAGCTCATTCATGCGTGCAGATTCTTTATCAATACGATCGAGATAACGGCTGGCATTTGGTGCAAAATCTCGAGTCAACTCAGTTGCTACCTCAAGACGTGCCAATGGTGAACGTAATTCGTGTGAGATGTCACTCAACATCTGCTTACGTGCCAGCTCACTTTCAGCCAAGCGTGTTGATAAGTTAGCCACATCGTTTGCTAATAGACCCAATTCATCATCTCCCATTTTGGACAAATTTGGATAGGTTTGATAATCACCATCAATCATACGATATACGGTGTTTTGTACACGGCGAATACGCCGAGTCAGCGTCCGACTTAGCCAAACACAGACCAATATGCTTAACAAGATAATTAATAATAAGCGTATAGGAAAGTTAGTATATTTCAACTCTACAACATCCGAAAAACGCAGATGGGGACGCAGCTGCACAATAACCGTTTGTTTATTTGGCAAAACAACCGTCACATCAGCGAGTTCTGGGCGACTCTCAGAATCAGCTATTTCGGCACTGGTTGGTATCATCGGTGGAACAAAATAGCTCAGAGGTGACCGCACATTTTTCGATACATCATTGTCCATCTCAGGTAAGCCTGACTGTAATGAGGGCGGCGTTTCTATCTGACCATTTGGTCTAATCTCTTCTCTATCCCGGTAACGCGGAAATATAATGCTACCTTGCTCATCATAGACTCTGACTTGATTCATTAGCCAGCGGTCTTGACGATACAGTTGTTTGACCGCTTCCATATCACCGGCTTTCAGTGCTGCGACCAGTTCCTGACGCTGAACCAACAAACTGTCTACCTGCACATCCATACGAGCGGTGAGCGCTTTTTCACTTAACCAACGCTCTACCATGACAGACAGGATAGAAGTGACCAGAATGGTGGCTAACAGACTCAAAAACAGCCGCCAAAACAGGGTGATCCGCACCTTAAACTTAGGGTTATTCATCGATGATTCCATCATTAAAGTACCAGCTGATAACCTTTACCACGAACTGCTTTTATTGGCTCGTCATGAAACGGTTGAAGTTTTTTACGCAGGCGTGACACATGAACATCGAGACTACGGTCAAAAGGCTGTAACTCACGTTGCAATACATGCTCTGACAGCCACTCCTTACTAACGACCTCGCCTTTTTGTTTGAGAAGCGCCACCAGTAAGTCAAACTCTGTACCCGTCACTTGCAGCTCAACACCATCTATTTGACAGACTCGCTGGTTTTGATCCAAATGCAAGCGACCTTCTGGTAACGGTGTGTGCTCTGACACTGCTGCATTGGTACGTTTGATGACTGCATTAATACGTGCTAGCAGCTCTCGAGGATTACAAGGTTTGGTAATGTAATCATCAGCGCCAAGCTCTAAACCGATGATACGATCAATCTCCTCGCCTTTTGCGGTTAGCATAATGACAGGGATATCAATAATATTCGGTAATTGACGTAGTACACTGAGTCCGTCCATCTTCGGCATCATAATATCCAGCACTAGCAAATCATAAACAGGGGTCTGCGTACTGGCTTTTTTTAGTTTTTTTATGACAGCCTCACCATCATGAACACAGTCACATTGGACGCCATGATTATGCAAATACTCTTCTAATAACTGAGTCAACTCTTCGTCGTCATCACCTAACAATATGTTTGGCATATCTATCTCCTTAAACGTTAAATAGCTTTGTTATTTATATTATCAGGCAATAGCTGATCGGTATTCTATAAATGTTACTTTTCTTAATACTTCATAAATGTTCGTAACCTTCAACTGTCGTAAGATAGCACCTATCAACAGCAAGTATTGTATTTATATTCAACGCTTAACAACAATAATTGCCAGATAAAACGTTAAATATCTATTCAATCAAACCATATGAAGTTAAATAAAGGACGTTACTATGAAAAAGTTACTATTAGGTTCAGCCATCGCATTATCTAGCGTATTTACTGTTACTGCATGTACCAGTGTCAATGCAAACACAGATACCACACCATCAACGACACAAATGCAAAAGCATCACAAAGCTGATATGAAAAAAGGCGGCATGAAAAAAGGCGAGATGAGAGGTCCGTTGTCTAAACTAGACCTTACAGCTGCGCAAAAAACCCAAATCAAAGCCATTATGGAAGCGCAGCATGGTGATCGCAAAACAGAACCTGCACAACATCAAGCAGAGCGTGCGCAAGTAGAGCAACAAATACAAGCATTGACTAATGCTCGCACATTGAATAGTACTGCGGTAAACCGTCTCGCCGATCAGCAAGCAGCGAAAGAAAAACAACGCTTTATTGAACGCATACAGACCCAACATGCGATTGCTCAAGTACTGACTGCTGAGCAGCGTGCGGAACTGGCACAAATGAAAGAAGATCGAAAAAATGATGATGAAGGTCATGGTCGTCCAGACCGTCGTGAGAAACGTGGCGAGCGCCCACAGCAAGGTATGTAATAATTCACTTAAACCACTTTGGAAAAGTGATAGTTTTACCTAGCGATATGCGTATTAAATTAAAAAGCGCCTCTATTAAGTAGAGGCGCTTTTTAAGTATGTGCATTTCAATCGATGATAGTCAAAGAACTCTAAAATAGCTATAAGGATAGATAACGTCATAGTAATTTAGTGGTTCACTGAACTATACCAGTTGCTATACAACCTTAATCAATAGCAGCGAACTCATCTTGCGCCATTGGCAGTAGATTAAACATCATTTTTCCAAGAGCAGTACCATTGCCATCACGATAATATTGCAGCAACTCCTTACTATACTGCCGTGCATCGACACTATTACTGTCATTCGGCACTTGCGCATCATTTGGTAAGTTAGGGAATGCTATATCTTTATTGATAGCGGAATACTGCTGTAAGGCATCTATTACCAAGCCTTTGTCAGATGTGTTGCTAGCAGTGTGTAACGTATTACGCGTATGCTGCCACGCAAGCTTGCCACGTTTATCAAAGCCGTATAACTCTTGCACCGCTGTGTCCGCTCCCATTTCATCTTCTACCGTCTCAACATTGCCATCATTATTCATACTGTTTTTCATTGCAGCCAATGCTTGCTGCACCAGTGCTTTACTGGTAAATGTATCAGTACTAACATCCATGTTTGTGTCGTTTTCTGAGTAAGCTTCATTACTTTTTACCAGTTCAGGGTACTGCTCGGTGATGTGGTTGTAAAATATGCGCATGTAGTCTTGATAAAACTGCTCATAACTCTCAGCACTTTGTAGACGGCGAATCACTTGATCGCTTGCTAGCATGGCAGGTAGTTGATGCTCTGGTAACTTAGGAGACAAAGATACCAACGTATTAGGTGCCACATAGTCAAACTGGCTAACAGGCGCTGCCTCAAACGTGCGATCTAGCGCTTCAAAATGAGCTTTTATCACCTCACTTCCAAACCCTTTTGGCAACGTACCATCATCCAGTGCAACTTTTAGCCACTTGTTTTGCCATGTAGTACCCAGCTTATCATCTAATAATTCTGAATTTAACATTGCAAAATTATCGGCCCACAGATAAATATTGCCGTTTTTAAAATCGATATAAATAGGCTGATTGATACTGCTTTGATGGTTACGTGCTTTATATTGCACACTGGCTAGCATAGTAGCCTTACCAACCATAGGTTGATAGATACCTTGCGCATTGATGGATAATGGCTTTAATAGATAAGCGTCTAGCAATTTCGCTTTTTTAATATCTGATGGTGTTGTTTTATCATAATAGTTATCAAATAGTTGCTGATATGATGGTGGTACAGTGATATCACTATCGTAATCGCTTTCTATCCACGCTTCATAGGCATCTGAACACTCAAGATAAGTGTCTTTGAGTGCTGCTCGCTGGGCATCATACTCTGCGTCCATCACATCATTATTTTGTGTTTGTGCTTGAGCAACCAGATCGGCATACGCTTGATCATGTGTCTCTTCGCAGTATGTGTCCACATAATCTGCCGTAACCAACTCCGCTTGATCTACATTAGTAACATACTGATCGTTGTTAATCTCAAGATTGCCATGATAGCTAAATGATTGACGACGCTGTTTTTTTAGCGCGGTTGCCAATGCTGTTTTGGCTGCTGTTGGCGTTTGCTGTGCCGTAACACTGCTGGACTGACCTAAGCTGGTAGATTGGCAGCCTGTTAATAATAGTGCGCCTGTGATGAATACACTGGTCAATAAAGTATGGTTTTTGATGGTTGACGGCAGACGACCTACGATGGCTTGATGTACTGTTTTCATTTCTTATCCTTAATAAATATGGGCTTGAACGTGACAAGATATATAGTCAGCTCTTCATAATTTTGATACGCTATCAGATTCGCTTAGGCTATTATTTATAGTGCTTTCACTTGGCTTTGTGGTATCCAAACTATATTGAACCGACTATAGTGCTAATAACGCTCTACCAGTTGTCTGTATCATCTTCCGCATCAGTGTAGCCTTCACTATAACCTTCGTTATAGTCATCATAATTACTAGACTCGTACTCTGCCGCATCGCTAGCAGAATCCTCGCTAGCATCAGCATAGTCGTTGTCATAATCATAGCGGGCGTAACGAGCCTCTTGCAGCCTATCTCCTTTTTGACGTTGCTCTGCAATCCAAGCATTGCCATCGATAGCAGGTGTTGCATTATCACCAAACGACTCGGCCAATAACGGGGTCAACGCACTCTGATTAAAGCTGGCTTTATCATAGCGGACTTGATTGATTGCAGTGGTTGTAGAACCAAGAAAATCACTGCCCATATTTATACGTTGCTGCTTAGCAAGTAGTCGATCTGAGCTGTCTAAGTAATAGTAATTTGTCTGATTGAACGAAATTGGACCAATGGCCTCAATCACTTGCAATAGCGCACCCACATCTGCACTTTGATAACCTTTATTATAGAGCTGCAACTTTTCAATGGCAGCTTTTAGCATGGCGCCATCAGGGTATTTCTCTGGATTGGTATCGATATACTCTTGTAACGACTGCGTCATATACTTTAGAAATTTACCAATCATCTCACCGCTTTGCTGACTACCAAAATATACTTTTACCGCTCGGCTAGCACCGACTTCTTTGGCAAACGCATCATCACTAATATCGACTGCACTAAAGTGCTCAGGTGCCAGCTCCGCCATACTGTCTTGTATAGCAGCAATCGCTGCATCATAGACCACTGCTGGTGGTAGCTGCTCAGTGATACTATCAGGCAAACCAAAACTGACCGTATGTGACGCCATCTCGTTCGGTAGTGGCGTGTTTTCGGGAGTGGCCATCGCCACGATAGGCATAATAACTGAAGGATCAACCGTGACATTACTGTTGTTAAAATCAAACGCGAGCGGTATTTGTACTGATGAGCTTATCGTCGGCGTCACATAGTCGTAGCTATAGACGCTTTGTAGTTGTCGCTGCTGAGGTTTGTACTGACTCACACTACTAAAAAACAGATTTTTATAATGATAAGCATTGGACGCTGCTATCTGCTCAGGGGTTCGGTGGAGCATGTTAAGCATTTGGCCCAATGCGCCTGAGGCTGACGTAGGAGGAAACTCGTTTGTTGTACCAGTCATTTCTGCTTGCTGTTTTGCCATCTGCATGGCTTCATATTGCTCTGCCATGCTTTTTGGGTTTAGTTCTGATAACTTTGAAAGAGCGCTGTCCGATTCATAATCATCGCTAGCATAAACTCCTTCATCATAGTCACTGCGGCTATAACCATATTCATCATAACCGTCTCGATCATAGCCATCTTCATCGTAGCCGTACTCATCATAACCGTATTCGTCGTAGCCATACCAGTCATAACCGTTTTCGTCATAGCCGTTTTGATCGTAACCTTCATCATCATATGCAATGTCATCTGACTCATCAGCATATTCTTCGATGACGACTTCATCTGCAGCATCGACATAGCTGTCATAATCTGATTCATAATAATCATCATCTGAGTAGTCCGAATCATAGCTTGAGTCATAGTCGTCTGACATCTCTTTGCTATACGCATAAGTTTCTAAAACGGTTCTTAGCAAACTACTAGCGCCAGCATCGATACTATCAGGATCAATAAAAGGGGCGGTTTGATAATTGGCTTGCGAAACGGATACATGCTCGGTCGCCAGATGCTGGCGAATGGCCGTCATCAAATGCGTTTTGGCTTGGTTCTCAGTGCTAGGATTATTTTCTTGGTCAAATAATTGTGCATAGCGTTCAGACTTGGCATTTAAATCGGCATTAAATGCACGGCCCTGTGCTTGGCTCTGCGCAGGATCTGCAATCTCAAAATCAATCACCTTGCCTGATACCGCAGCATTTGATGAAGCCATCGACGTTGATTGACAACCTGCTAGCAAAGTCATCGCGCCCACGGATAAAATCGCACAGCTAGACATTTTTATTAACTGACGCTTGCCTGTACTCGTTGGCTGATGCGCTGATGATTGAGACAAAAGTGGCTGTTTGCTGTTATGAAAAATAGGCGGTGACATGAAATTCCCTTAGTCTAAGCTGATAAACAATTGTAAATATATAATGAATAGCGTCATTTATATCACAAAACATTACTAGCTAGCTATAATAGCGCAATTATTCATTTAATTTCCACAAATCATTGGGCTTCATCATAATATTTATGTAATAGACGCTAAAAACATCATCATGTTCGACCGCACGTTACCTTCTCGATAATTAGCTGCCATAGCAAGATGAAAAAAATATCTTTTAAAGCTGTTATTTTTAGTATTTTTATAGACATATGTAGGTAATATCTTCCTATTCTCATGCTATCCTGTTATTTTTCGTGACATACCTTTTCTTAGTCTATCTGTTTTTAAAATACAGCCTTACTGATTAACGTCTCATATAAAAAGGACTTTGCCATGCAGCCCTCATCCTCTGACCATCAAACCACTCAACTGTCTAAACAAAACTTCAGTACACTACTCAAATCCAGCACTCTACTCATCACCAGTACATTATTGCTATCTATATCAGCTCATGCGCTTGAACCCGTGACACCAAAACCCACTGATTCGATAAATAATACGTCTATCAATACCAGCGCAATCAACCTCGATATTATGACCGACAGTCCTACTCTGCTGTCCGAAACCAAACGCATTACACCTAGCAAATCAAGCACTCTCACTGCCACTACTAACATTGCCACTACTAACACTGCCAACAGTACCAATAACGAGCAAGCCATCTATTCTGCCGATGCGATTCATCACCCTGTTTGGGCAAAAAATGGCATGGTCGCTACGCAAGAAGCGCTCGCCTCAAATATTGGTTTAAAAATCTTAGAAGAAGGTGGTAACGCTGTTGATGCAGGCGTCGCAGTTGGCTTTGCTCTAGCCGTCACCTTACCTCGTGCTGGCAACATCGGCGGTGGTGGGTTTATGATGATTTATGATGCCAAGCAAGACAAGACCGTGGCACTCGATTACCGTGAAAAAGCACCCAGTAGCGCCACTCGCGATATGTACCTCGATGAAGAAGGTAACGCTGTTAGCGACTTGTCTCGCTATCATGGCTTGGCTGTCGGTGTGCCAGGTACAGTCGCAGGACTGCTCAAAGCGTTGGACGAGCATGGTACGATGAGCCGCGGACAAGTCATGGCACCAGCGATAGCACTAGCAGAGGACGGTATAGAAGTGACGGCTGGATTGGCTGAGTCACTCACCGCTCTCAGTGATCGTTTGCAAAAGTGGCCCAGTACCAAAAAGGTGTTTTTTAAACCAGACGGCAGTGCCTATCAACCAGGAGAACGCTTAAGGCAGCCAGAGCTTGCCCGCTCGCTAAAGCTAATTGCCGCACAAGGGCCTGATGGGTTTTATAAGGGTGAAACGGCGCAAAAACTGGTCAAAGCGGTCAATGAAGCAGGTGGCCTAATGAGCTTGCAGGATTTGAGCGATTATCAAGCGATCGCCCGTGAGCCGGTCAAAGGCAACTACCGTGGTTATGAAGTGGTCTCAATGCCGCCGCCTTCTTCTGGTGGTATTCATATCATTCAGATTTTGAATATTTTAGAAGGCTATCCACTCAAAGACTACGGACAAAACAGCGCGCAGACCATCCACTTAATGGCTGAAGCGATGCAATTGGCTTATGCAGATCGAGCAGAGTACTTAGGTGATGCTGACTTTATCGATGTGCCTGCCAGCGGTCTTACCTCTCAAGCCTATGCTGACAAGCTGCGCGCCTTAATTGATCCAAACAAAGCCACACCAGCGGCGACCATCAAAGCCAATAATCCACTGCCCTACGAAAGCGATCAGACCACGCATTTCTCTATCGTCGATAAAGATGGCAATGCGATAGCCAATACTTATACGCTAAATTTCTCTTACGGCACCGGTCTCGTCGCTGACGGTACAGGGATTTTACTCAACAATGAGATGGATGACTTTTCGGCCAAGCCTGGTGTGCCAAACGGTTATGGCCTATTAGGCGGTGAAGCCAATGCTGTCGAAGCCAATAAACGTCCCCTATCCTCGATGAGTCCAACCTTTGTGTTCAAAGACAGTAAGCCTTATATCGTCACAGGTAGCCCAGGTGGTAGCCGTATCATCACCACCGTCACCCAAATCCTCTCAAACGTCATCGACCATGATATGAATATCGCTGAGGCCACCCATGCCCCGCGCATTCATGACCAATGGCTGCCTGATGAAATTCGAGTCGAAAAAGCATTGAATATTGATACTGTCAAAAAGCTTGAGTCAATGGGACACACGGTCAGTCCAAAATCTGCCATGGGTTCGACGCAGTCGATTATGATTACGCCAAACGGTGTTTACGGCTCGTCTGATCCACGTATCGTTGATGCGGCTGTGGTGGGGTATTAATAGCAACAGGATATAATTATGAAATCAATAAAACTAGCTTTACTCCTAACCAGCATGTTAGGCCTCACCGCCTGTATCGATTTGGGTGCGCGGTTTATGTATGAACAAGACTATTTAGAAGATGACTCTGGCAATGCAGTAGGAGAATGTACCACAGAGATCAATCCAGCAACAGACAGACTTCTTTTTTCTCCAATAATCAAAAGTTGGGCAAAAAGATACTGGGAAGACAACAACTTGCCTAAAGGTACACTGTATTTTATCTGTGACGGAAGCACACCCTTATTACCAAAGGACTGTCAAGGAAACGAGCTGACCACACCGCAGCTGCGTCGCTATTGGAAAAAATATGATTTGCCTATAAGTACTTATGAATTTAATTGCAGAAACGGTGTACCTAGTGTACCAGCCGATAGTTAGCTACTAATTCAGTACTGTAGCGATCAACTAATTTAGGGCAGATGATATGAGGTTTAGTTTATAACCCAAATATCTAAAAGATTTTCACCCTTAAACAAAACTAGAGCAAAACACCTTATGAAAACATCATACCTCATCGCCGGTGGACTCACCGCATTGCTATTAACAGGCTGTATAGATAATATAGCGGGAATTAATAATTCAAAGCCTGATGAATACATTCTGAATAGTAAAGGTGGCTGGGCATTACACTGTCGTACTAACCAACCGTTAGGCAGTGATGGTACAAATTTTTGGGATTACAATAATCTACCTCATGGTACGGTAGACTATGTCTGTAAAGAAGGTAGAGCCTACCTACCTGGGCAAGCACCCAATTGCGATGTACAAACTGGCTTTTGTCCACCCGACAAAGATACCAAAAAATGCTTTTCTTATGACATGGGCTCATATTACTATAGTAAAGAATGTAAAAAAGAAGACAGCCTTAGTGGTTATTGGCAAGGTGATAAATGGATGAATAGAGAGGGTAACGCCGAGAATCCAATCTGGGTTGAAGGCGAATGGGCTGGATTATAATTCAAACCTCTAAAAGCCTTTTACCCCTAAACAGAACTATAATTCTTTCTGAATATTTCATAAACAACCGCTTTCATCGTTAAAGATGTCAGCGGTTATTTATTGAAATAGAAATAGCACGTATCTAACGAATACTTCCAACCTTATTACTTCGCCCAATACCTTTGAATCAGTGGTTGTCTGCAGCAAATAATGCTATTATTAACGACCTGATTTGGAATACGCAAATACGATTATTAACGTATTTGCACACCAAATTAAAGACTTAAATTATTGATAATAAAAAACTTATTTATTATCAGCCTATTTTCCGATCGTATCCGTAAGAGTCCTCTATGGCATTTGTACACCTTGGCATTCACAGCGAATATTCAATCACTGACTCTATCGTGCGTATCAAGCCGTTAGTCAAGGCTGCTGCGGCCGATAATCAGCGCGCGCTTGCTTTGACCGATTTATCCAACCTTTATGCCACGGTGAAATTCTACCGTGCCTGCCTAAGCGCTGGTATCAAGCCAATCATCGGCAGCGAAGTCATCATGGAAAATGAAGACACGCGATTGACACTGTTAGCGATGGACAATGAAGGCTATCAAAATATCACCCGTATTGTCTCACTAGGCTTTACCGAAGGACGTGCCGATGATGCCAACCATGGTGTGCCCGTTATCAAGCGCCATCATATCTTAGAACATGCGGCAGGTGTTATCGTACTATTTACCGAAAAATCCGATGTCGGTCAGGCACTGGTCAGCTCAATGCCAGAAAAAGCCGATGAGCTGCTGACAGAGTGGCAGTCGCAGTTTTCTGATCGGTTATACTTTGCTATCAAACGCACCAATCGCTCAGGTGAAGATACCTTTATTAAAGCAGCTATTCACTCAGGTGCCAAACACAATATGCCTATTATCGCCCATAATGATGTGCGGTTTTTGGAGCAAGATGATTTTGATGCCCATGAAGCGCGAGTATGTATCGCAGGCTCTTATGTACTGGCTGACCCAAATCGTCCAAAGACCTATTCTGATGAGCAATACCTCAAAACTCAAGAGCAAATGGCACAGCTATTCGCTGATATTCCTCAGGTAGTTGATAATACATTACGCCTAGCCAGTCGTTGCAATGTGACCTTGACGCTGGGTATTAATGTCTTACCCGATTTTCCTGTACCTGAAGGTGAGACGATTGAATCATTTTTTCGGGCAGAGTCGATACGTGGCTTGAATAATCGCTTGGATAAGCTTTTTCCTGTTGAAGAACGTACTGAACATTGGAACGATTTTCGCCAGAAGTATGATGAGCGCTTAGAGTATGAGCTTGGCATTATCCTCTCGATGGAGTTTCCTGGTTATTTCTTAATCGTTATGGACTTTATTCGCTGGGCAAAAGCCAATGGCGTACCTGTTGGACCGGGTCGTGGTTCCGGTGCAGGATCCTTGGTCGCTTATGCGCTAAACATCACCGATCTTGACCCTATCCACTACGATTTATTATTCGAGCGCTTCTTAAACCCTGAGCGGGTATCGATGCCCGATTTCGATATCGACTTTTGTATCGAAGGCCGTGACCGAGTCATTGACTATGTGGCGCAAACCTATGGTCGTGACGCAGTCTCGCAGATTATCACCTTTGGTACCATGGCCGCAAAAGCCGTGGTACGTGATGTGGCGCGTGTACAAAGCAAGTCGTATTTCCTTGCCAATAAAATATCCAAGCTTATCCCCAAAACTCCGGGTATCACGCTGAGTCAAGCGCTCGAACAAGAGCCACAGCTCAAGGACTTGATCTCTAATCCTGACAATATGGATTATGAAGATGCCATCGAAATTTGGGAGATGGCCATCAAACTAGAAGGCGTCTGCCGAAACGTTGGTAAACATGCGGGTGGCGTACTGATTGCCCCGCATAAGATTACCGACTTTAGCGCCATCTATTGTGATGATGAAGGTCACCGTGTCAGCCAGTTTGACAAAGACGACGTCGAGGCCGTTGGTCTGGTGAAGTTTGACTTTTTGGGTCTGCGCAACCTAACCGTCATTGATGCTGCCGTTGAGAACATCAACTTACGCCGTGCCAAAGAAGGCAAAGACGCATTAATCCTAGAAGATTTGCCGTTAGATGACAAAAAAGCCTATAAGCTACTGCAAGATGCCAAGACCACTGCTGTCTTTCAGTTAGAAAGTATGGGTATGAAAAAGTACCTCGCCAAACTACAACCGACCAATATCGAAGATGTCATCGCCATGTGTGCGCTATATCGCCCCGGTCCGCTAGATGCCGGCATGGTAGAGATGTATATCGACCGTAAACATGGTCGCGAGGAAGTCATCTACGATCATCCCAATCTTGAGCCAATACTAGAAAACACCAACGGCGTTATTGTCTATCAAGAACAGGTCATGCAGATATCACAGGTCATGGCTGGTTATAGCTTGGGCGGTGCTGATATGCTGCGCCGTGCAATGGGTAAAAAGAAACCCGAAGAGATGGCCAAACAGCGCGATATCTTTGTCACTGGTGCAACCTCACAAGGCATCGATGAAGTCACCTCAGGTGGCGTATTTGATTTGATGGAAAAATTCGCTGGTTACGGCTTTAACCGCTCGCATTCTGCCGCTTATGGTGTATTGGCGTATCAAACCGCTTACCTCAAGCAATACTACCCTGCCGAGTTTATGGCAGCGGTACTGACTTCAGATATGAACAACACGGACAACGTCGTATTCTTTATCAATGACTGCCGTGAAAATTTTGAGTTAACCGTTGTCAATCCATCCGTGAACCGTAGTGAATGGCATTTCGTCGCTGATACGCCGACCAATATTATTTATGGTCTTGGCGCGATTAAAGGCGTGGGTGAAGGTGCTGTTGAATCTATCGTCGACGCACGCCGCCGCGAAGGACCATTCAGAGACTTATATGACTTCTGTCGCCGCGTAGACATCAAAAAAGTCAATAAGCGCACGCTTGAAGCACTGGTCAGTGCAGGCTGCTTTGATGACTTTGCAGCGACATTGCGACCTGACTTGCCAGCCGATGAAGCATACGAGATTCGCGGTGCGCTGATGAGTCAGTTGCCAAGTGCGGTACAAGCGGCTGAACAAGACCGTCAAAACCGTGAAATCGGTATGATGGATTTGTTTGGTGAGATGGATGGTGTGGTCGCCGCGCCACCATTAGTCATGACACCAGAGCTAATCTGGGGGGACAAACACCGCCTAAAAGCTGAAAAAAACACTTTAGGGCTGTATTTGACAGGTCACCCTATCAACGAATACCTAGATGAACTAAAACGCTATACCTCAGGCACGCGTCTTGATAAGCTAACCGATACTGGTTATAACGGCAGCTGTTATTTTGCAGGATTGATTATCGATATCGCCAACTTTGGTACTCGCAACGTCATTACCTTAGACGATGGCACATCACGGTTAGAGGTTAGCTGCTATGCGGAGCGCTTTAACCGCGTCAAAGACCAGCTAAAAGTCGACGAAGTGGTCATTATCAAAGGCAGTATTCGTGAGCGTGACGGTCGCCTCTTTGCCCGTCTTGATAGTGCCATGAGCATGGTTGATGCGCGCTTGCGCTGGCTCAAAAAGATCAGCATTAAAGTTCACGGTAGCGATATCAATTTGCTCACACGTATGCAGCCTCTGCTGAAATCTGCACAAGCTGACATCATACCAGCACCGCGCTTGGCTTATAACAGCGAGCAAGATGAGCAAGACAGTAATAGTGGCGGCAACGGCGCTTACGATCCTGCCATGGGCGGCAGTCTATACGATGAAAACGGCAATGATTTAACGGCTATGAGTAATGGCAGTCATACTGATCAAGGTTATACTGACAATGCTCTGAGCAATACCGACGCCTCTATTAATGACAACTGTCTACCACTTGGACTAAGTATTTATGCAGAGTTTGGTATTGCCAATGTTGCTCTATCCGAGCATTGGCGTATTTATCCCAACGATGACAACTTACAACAACTGAAAACTATGATTAATGAAGACAACTTACACTTTCATTATAGTTAGCATGTGTTAAACCCACCTCAACCCTTATTGCTTTAACTTTTAACAATTGGATATAAAAAATGGACGAAATTATCAACGATGAGCAGTTTGAAGACATGCGTGACTTGCTCGAAGAAGATTTTGCCGACTTAATACAAGTCTATCTTATAGACAGTAAGAAACGTGTCGCAGCACTAAAAACGGCTCAGCAAGAAAACGACCATGCTAACGGCTATGAGACCGCTCATGCTCTAAAAGGCGCTAGCGCTAATTTAGGCGCTAGCGCTAATTTAGGCGCTGCGAAATTGGCCAGCTTAAGCAGTCAATTACAAGAGCGCTGCCGTGAGCGTACGATTGGCGAACAAGCCACACTTATTGAAAACATCTCAATCGCGCTGCAAAACGTTGAGCAAGAAATCAATCAACGCTTGGGGCTATAAATGAGTAACAGTTCTCCATCAGCTCATGGTGTGAATGACTATCTGTCTGCTGTACAAGTCGTCATGGTAAATACAACGCTACCTGCCAATATTGGCTCGGCAGCACGGGCGATGCACACCATGGGGTTGTCGCGTTTGACGGTCGTTGATCCTAAATTGCCAATTGATGAGACGAGTGTCTCTCATGCAGCAGGTGGCAATGAGCTACTGGCATCAGCGACCATCGCACCTAGCCTTGAATCTGCTATTGCAGACTGTCAGCTCGTGTTCGCAGCGAGTAGTCGTAGTCGTCATTTGCCGCGCCCTGTGGTGAACCCTACCCAAGCGGCAAAAATCATGTTTGATTTTATGGATCAGCAAGCAAGTACGACTAGTAGTAAACCAAATATTGCTATCTTATTTGGTCGTGAAGATCGCGGCTTGACCAATGAAGAGTTGGCTTATGCAGATTATCATATTCAAATCGATGCCAATCCTGCTTATCCTGTGCTCAACGTTGCATCAGCGGTACAAGTAATCGCCAGTTTTATCTTTGCATACGCGCAAACGCACTTAAATACAACTGATAACAGTCTAGATGCTGATATAAGTACAACCGTCGAACCCATGATGGACGTTCATCTGCGTCAACAATGGGACGAGCCTGCGATTACCCAGCAGCAACTACAACAGCTGACTCAGCGTATGACAGAGCTGATGGTTCAGCGCGGTCTGGCAGATAGTGAGCACTTAAAATCATTGCCATCGCGCCTGTCACGACTGGGCTCGCGTGTACAGCTCGATCAAAAAGAGTATCAATTACTGAGTGCATTGATTGCCAAGCTGTCAAAAGACTAGCTATATTATCTAACACGCCCTAAATATAAAATCGATACTCACAAGCTCATATGAATTGATGGGTTTGTGAGTATTTAATAGCTCATCACTATATTTTATCGTGTAAAACTGCTATAACTTAAAAGACCTTAGTGTAAGTACAACCTAATATTTATGCAGACTTAATAACGATTAAAATCTAATAACTATAAATTACAGATATCGCTGTTCACCAGTGACACTCTACTGACAAATAGATAGGACGCTTTATGTCATTGCCAACCAAATTATTCAAATCACTTATTAGTATCAAAAAAGACCTAAAAGAAGACATAAATGCGGTATTCAAACGTGACCCTGCGGCGCGCAACAGCCTCGAGATCATATTGACCTACCCTGGCATCCATGCGCTCGTCCTACATCGCGGGGCGCACTGTCTTTGGAATAACGAACAGAAACTGGCCGCACGTGTGGTCTCTTATGGCTCACGTATCATCACTGGTATTGAGATTCATCCTGCTGCCAAGATTGGCAAACGATTTTTTATTGATCATGGTGTCGGCGTCGTCATTGGTGAAACGGCTGAGATTGGCAACGATGTCACCTTATATCATGGCGTCACCCTTGGCGGCGTATCATGGAATAATGGCAAACGTCATCCCACGCTAGAAGATGGCGTGACCGTTGGCGCTGGTGCAAAAGTATTGGGCCCATTTACGGTGGGTAAAAATGCCAAAATCGGCTCAAATGCGGTCGTGGTAAAACCGGTACCAGCAGGCGCTACGATGGTCGGTAATGCAGCTCGCATGATATCGGATCATCATGATGAAAAAGGCAATCCAATTACCGAAAAATCACCAGACGCTAAGTCACAAGAAAAAATAGCGACCTCAAAACAAGCTACTGCACGCGATACAGCATTTCAGGCTTATGGTATTGATCCAACCTCACAAGACCCTGTTGCAGAAGCATTTGCTAAAATGCTAGAACACATTCAGCAGTCAGAAAACCGCCTCGATCAATTACAAGCTGCTATGTGCAAAATCGATCCTAGTTTTTGTAAAAAAGAATATGACAAATTGTGCTTAGAAGAGTTCGATGTGATTGGTAAAGATGAGGCTGATTAGAAAACTGAAAATGGCTAGATTACAATATATTAAAACAAGAGTTTTTAGCGCTTGTATGGTAAGTCTACTATTTTATATATCTAGTCATGCCATAGCATCTAATAACGATAGCCCAAACCATTACATAGAAGTAGATGTTGAGTCTTTAGTAACGAAATCTACTCTTGAGTGTGATTCTGTTTATAGACAGAACATCGCTGGTATTGCTTTTGCCTTGCAAGAAAGCACTGTGAATCGTATATCTCAGAATCAGTTTGCTATAGGTAATGACTACAAGATTAACGGCGTCAAACTAATAAGCACAACATACAAAAAATCTGAACAACAACGCACCGTAAATATGGATGTCGATTTTACTAAATTTGGGGTAAGAGTACTTCGTATTTCAAGCTTTGTGTATGATGCTGAAGCTGAAGGCTTTGGTTATTACTTTATTTTGAAAGGTAAGCCATCAATGAACAAAAGCTTTTTAGAGCAAGAAAATATCGACATTGATTTAGCCATGAAGACAAAAGGCGGCAATACCCGAATCCCTTGCGTCATAGCAGGCTAAATGGTTCACATCGCTATGGTA
>NZ_JBQSVL010000026.1:0-39271 GCF_052376215.1 Psychrobacter sp. AOP7-B1-24 | reverse complement strand
TGCTATTCGTGAAGGCGGCCGTACTGTAGGCGCTGGTGTTGTTGCTAACGTACTTGACTAATGATTGATCCCATCAGTGTATGCTGATGTCGGTTAAGTAGTTAGTGAAAAGCCATCCTCTTAGAGGGTGGCTTTTTTTGTAAGTAATCTAGAAAATCAGTAATAGTATTAGCTATCTATAGTTGTCATATAGTATTAGCTAGCTATAGTTGTCATATGGTATTAATTCACATCTATTCTTCATAGAGGTGATGTATTTTTTCATATACTATTGTAATCTGCTGTATAGCTTGATATATTAACGCAGCTTCTTATTAGTCGCTAATATTAGCGTTTAAATAAGAAAAAAGCTCGGTAAGAATAATAATTTTACCGACAAGGGCTTGCATTCTATGCTAAATATTGTATAATGCTGTCCTTTACACCCATAGGCGATTGGCTCAATTGGTAGAGCATCGGTCTCCAAAACCGAGGGTTGTAGGTTCGAGTCCTACATCGCCTGCCATCTTCTTATCATATCTTTGTCGTACCCTACCATCTCCGAAGCGAGTTCTTTATGAGCAATAATCAAGATAACCTCGAGACTAAGTTATCTGATGCCAAGGCGGATGCTAGCGGAATGCTGTCCAAAGGTAAGCACGTCTCAGCAGGCAATCAAACAACTGCTGTTGAAGTAGCTAAAACTGGATCAATAAAAGATGTGATACTGTGGTTGTTAGCCGCAGCATTTTTGATCGGTGCAACGTTAGTTAATCAATATTTACCTGGCTATTGGCAACCTGCCAATGATGTTTGGGTGCGTATTGGTATTATCGTTGCCCTTGTTGTATTTGCATTAGTATGTTTAGCGTTAACGCATCAAGGTCGCGCTTTTAAAATATTATTAAAAGATGCTGGCGTTGAGCTGCGCCGAGTAACATGGCCAAGTAAAGACGAAACCTTTCAATACACTTGGCAAGTAATTGTCGTGATTGCTATTGCTGGTTTCTTTATTTGGTTATTAGATAACTTTTTTAATTGGTTTGTTGGCGTATTTATCGGTTAATAGCACGTATTAGTGATTATTAACGAGACATTTACTCATAAAAACTTATTCTATAATGGTCAGGAGCGTGATATGCGTTGGTATATTGTCCAAGCGTTTTCAGGATATGAAAAACAAGTACAACGTTCATTAACTGATCGTATCAACCGTAGTGACTTTGCTGAGTCATTCGGTGATGTATTGGTTCCTACTGAAGAAGTCGTCGAAATGAAAGACGGCAAAAAGCGTAAGAGCGAGCGTAAGTTCTTTCCAGGATATGTATTGATCCAGATGGAAATGAATGACAATACTTGGCACATCGTAAAAGACTGTCCACGTATTATGGGTTTTATCGGTGGTACACCTGAAATGCCTGCGCCAATTACACAAGTAGAAGCTGATCGTATCTTAAACCGTCTCAATCAGACTGAAACAGATCCACGTCCTAAGACGCTATTTGAGCCGGGCGAAGAGTTATTGGTTATTGATGGTCCATTTACTGACTTTAAAGGGTTGGTTGAAAAAGTGGATTATGAGAAGTCTAAGTTACACCTAACAGTAAACGTATTTAATCGACCAACTCAGGTCGAGCTTGAGTTTAGTAAGGTTGAAAAGCTAGACTAAACCAGCAAAAAGTTCATCAACCGGGGAGCTGTTAGTCAAATAGGTATGTATGTACCACATTGATTTGGCGCTATCACCCATTTAGGAGAGTATCATGGCTAAGAAGATTGATGGTTACATCAAACTGCAAGTGCCTGCAGGAAAAGCAAACCCTTCACCACCGATTGGTCCAGCATTGGGTCAAAAAGGCGTGAACATCATGGCGTTCTGTAAAGAATTTAACGCTGCAACCTCAGGTCAAGAGCCGGGTCTACCGATTCCAACTGAGATCACTGTATATAGCGATAAGTCTTTTACCTTCATCATGAAGTCACCACCAGCTTCTTACTTATTACGTAAGGCTGCCGGTATTGCTAAAGGTTCAGGTACACCAAACACCGCTAAAGTTGGTAAAGTTGATCGCGCGCAATTAGAAGAGATCGTTAAGACCAAAGATGCAGATTTAACTGCTGCTGATCTTGATGCTGCTGTCCGTACCATTGCTGGTACTGCACGTTCAATGGGTATTACCGTGGAGGGTGTATAATGTCTAAGATAACCAAACGTCAAAAAGAAATTCAAAGCCGTGTTGATAACGAAAAGCAATACACTCTTGAAGAAGCGGTTCAAATCTTAAATGATTTGCCAGCGCTAAAATTCAAAGAGTCTATTGATATTGCTATTAACTTGGGCGTTGACCCACGTAAATCTGATCAAGTCGTTCGTGGTGCTACCAACCTACCTGCCGGTACTGGTAAAACCAAACGCGTTGCTGTATTTGCTCAAGGCGCTGCTGCTGAAGCCGCCAAAGAAGCTGGTGCAGACATCGTTGGTTTTGAAGACCTAGCAGCAGAAATTAAAGCGGGCAACATGGATTTTGATGTTGTTATTGCTGCTCCTGATGCAATGCGTGTTGTTGGTCAATTAGGTACTATTCTAGGCCCACGTGGTCTGATGCCTAACCCAAAAGTTGGTACAGTAACGCCAAACGTTGCTGAAGCTGTGACAAATGCTAAAGCTGGTCAAGCACAGTATCGTGTAGACAAAGCAGGTATTATTCATACTACTATTGGTCAAGTTGGTTTCACTGCTGAGCAAGTTATCCAAAACGCTGAAGCATTAATCACAGATCTAAAGCGTGCAAAGCCTGCTACTTCTAAAGGTACTTTCATTAAGAAAATTACCTTGTCTAGCACTATGGGTCCTGGTATCACTATTGATGCTGTTCCTTATCGCACTGCTAAGTAATTAAGTATCTCATCTTCATCTATTTTGAATGATGGGCACAAAAGAATTTTAAAGAATTAGGTCAGCGTAGTATTTGCTACGCTGTCTAAGACCGTAGGTAGAGAGCAGTTTAAAATTGTAAATAACTGTTTTTAAAAGTTAAATACTATATTAAGTCGCTTTTGTTAATCGACGACAGATGAAAATCTTAGTTGTCCTACGCAGACGGTGGCCCACACAGTTTAAGACACGAGCGAATAGGGTTATACGATTGTTTAGGCAGTCATCAAACTATTACTCAACGTCATTCTGATAACGGTGCCGTAATCAGTCGTTACCAGTAGATACGTTTTTTAGGATCTGCTGGTAATGTGTCGTATCAAGTCAGTCTTAGCTTAGAGTTTAAGCGCATAAAAACTTCAATGTTTTAGCACTTCTACGATAAGTCGATTGATAAGATTAAAGGAGTCAACTTATGGCATTAACGCTAGAGCAAAAACAACAAGTTGTGGCTGAAGTGTCTGAAGTTGCTGCTAATGCTTATTCAGCAGTAGCTGCCGAGTATCATGGAATTGGTGTTGCACAGCTTACTCAGCTGCGCCAACAAGCCCGTGATAAAGGTGTTGTTTTGAAAGTGGTAAAAAATACACTAGCAAAACGCGCTTTTGAAGGCACTAATTTTGAAAGCATGTCAGACCGTATGACTGGTCCTCTACTTTTGGCTTTCTCTATGGAAGATTTGGGATCTGCCGCTCGAGTCATATTCGACTTTAGCAAAGATAACAAAGCTTTAGAGACCAAAATAGTATCAGTCGGTGGTGAAGTTTATGGTCCAGAAGAGCTAGAGCGCGTATCGAAGCTACCAACTCGCGACGAAGCAATCTCTATCTTGATGGCTACTATGAATGCACCAGTGACCAAGCTTGTCCAGACTATGAACGCTGTTCCTGGCAAGTTCGTTCGCACTGTAGCGGCAATCAAAGACGCAAAAGAAGCTGCTTAATTGCTTGTTTTAACGTAACTTTGACATCGCTAATTTTGATTGCACTTTATTGTCACACCTATTTGAAATGTCGACAAGCAATCAAAGCGATATTAAAATCAATTAATTTTTATCAGATAACGGAGAGTTCTCATGGCACTATCTAAAGATGATGTGTTAAACGCAATCGCTGAAATGTCAGTAATGGATATCGTTGAGCTAATCAGCGACATGGAAGAAAAATTCGGCGTAACAGCTGCTGTTGCTGCTGCTGCACCTGCTGCTGCTGGTCCTGCTGCTGCTGCTGAAGAAAAAGATGAGTTTGACGTAGTTCTTGCCAGCTTTGGTGAGAAGAAAGTTGCGGTAATTAAAGCCGTACGTGAAGCTACTGGTCTTGGCTTGAAAGAAGCGAAAGATTTGGTTGAAAGCGCTCCAGCTCCAGTCAAAGAAGCCGCATCTAAAGCTGAAGCTGAAGAGTTGAAAAAGAAACTTGAAGAAGCTGGTGCAACTGTTGAACTAAAATAAGTTTAACTGCTGTACGAAAAAAAAGCTGGTAATGCCTTGCATTGCCAGCTTTTTTTTACTATAATTCGTAGCTTGACCTTTTGTGTCTGCCAACATACGTATGCAACAACACGGTGGATACCCATCAAAAGGACAGACGATATACATGCAAGCACACATGCCAGTTTTTGAAATCAGTTAATATGAGCTAAACGTCCGTAGATGTTTGGCATTTTTTTGTGTCTGCATGCTTTCCTATTAACTTAACACTATAGTTTGTACTGATTCTAAAAGTTATAGTTACCCCAATTATTATTAATTCTGAAAAGCTATTGATTCTAGGTTATCCACTTAGCATGGTTTTACTGTCAGTAGGTAGGCTCATAGACGGTAGATATCGGCGACGATATTGGTTTTGATGATAAGTAGCTGTTAAAACTGTAGTAAAAGTCACTTTTTATACGTGTATTTTGGGCTAAGTTATAATACCAACGTATCGTAAATTAGGTGATATTGAAATTATCAATCTGAGTAGGCATATAGCCTAACTGAGATACAGTTACAAGATTGAATGAAGTGTGCTAGATAAGCACTGATTAGTAAAGTAGTAATTGATAGAAAGACATGAGTTAAGCACGAAGACCCGTTTTATATTATCGTTTACGTCGCCAAGTTTGTATCGTATTTATGCATGCTGGCCACGATTTAATTTGTTTCCACGTTTACTGTAAGGACTCTCGATGGCATATTCTTATACTGAAAAAAAGCGTATTCGCAAAAGTTTTGCTGAATTGCCCACTGTAATGGACGTTCCCTATTTACTGTCTATTCAAGTAGATTCTTACGAGCAATTTTTGCAAGAGCATAGAAAGCCAAAAGCTCGTGAGAATACTGGTTTGCAAGCTGCGTATTCCTCTATTTTCCCAATTGAGAGTCATTCTGGCAACGCTGAACTACAATTCGTTGAGTATCATTTGGGCACACCTGAATTTGATGAGCGTGAATGTATCTTACGTGGTTCAACATTTGCTGCGCCTATGCGTGTCAAAATCCGTTTGATCATCAAAGACAAAGATAGCAAGGATAAAGATAGCAAAGCTGCTATCAAAGACATCCGTGAGCAAAGCGTCTACATGGGTGAGATGCCACTGATGACGGCTAACGGTACTTTTATTATCAATGGTACTGAGCGTGTTATCGTATCTCAGCTACATCGTTCACCTGGTGTATTCTTTGATCATGATAAAGGTAAGTCACATTCAAGTGGTAAAGTACTTTATAACGCCCGTATTATTCCTTACCGTGGCTCATGGTTAGATTTTGAGTTTGATGCTAAAGATTTAGTATTTGCTCGTATTGACCGCCGTCGTAAACTTCTTGCGTCAATCATTCTACGTGCACTTGGCTTAACAACTTCTGAGATCTTAGATTTATTCTTTGATAAAGTTGCGGTTTACAGAGGTGAAGAGACGTTTGAGATTGATTTGGTTGCTGATCGTCTACGTGGTGAGATGGCTCAGTTCGATATCGTATCACCTGAAGGGGATGTTATCGTAGAGCAGGGTAAGCGTATCAATGCACGTCGTATCCGTCAGCTAGAAGAAGCTGGTATGACGAAAATTGCTGTACCTGATGAATATCTATATGAGCGTATCTTAGCGGAAGATGTTGTCGTCAACGATGAAGTTATTGCTAAAGCTAATACGTTAATTGATCACGAGTTGTTGGTTAAATTAAGTGCATTCGAAGCTAGCGAATCTATCAAAGAGTTTAGCATTCTATTCACCAATGACATTGATCAGGGTAGTTATATTGCTGATACGCTACGTGCTGATAGTACGTCAAGCCGTGAAGAAGCGTTGATCGAAATCTATAAAGTGATGCGCCCAGGCGAGCCGCCAACGGTCGAAACTGCTGAAAAGTTATTTGAGAGCATGTTCTTTAACGCAGATCGTTACGACTTATCAAACGTTGGTCGCATGAAGTTCAACCGCCGTTTAGGGTTAGAGTTTGATAATACTGATGATCCGGATGTTCAACGCGCACGTAGTGTATTGACTAACGATGATATCGTTAATGTTCTAAAAGAACTTATCGAAATTCGTAACGGTCGCGGTGATGTTGATGATATTGACCATCTAGGTAACCGTCGTATTCGCTCAGTGGGCGAGATGGCAGAAAACCAATTCCGTGTTGGTCTTGTACGTGTTGAGCGTGCGGTCAAAGAGCGTTTGAGCTCTGCTGAGTCTGATAACTTGTCACCACAAGATTTGATTAACTCAAAGCCTGTAGCGGCTGCGGTTAAAGAATTCTTTGGTTCAAGCCAGTTGTCACAGTTCATGGATCAGAACAACCCGTTGTCTGAAGTTACCCATAAACGCCGTGTATCAGCATTAGGACCTGGTGGTCTGACTCGTGAACGTGCAGGCTTTGAAGTACGTGACGTACATGATACCCATTATGGTCGTGTATGTCCTATTGAGACTCCTGAAGGTCCAAACATTGGTCTTATCAACTCATTGGCAACATTTGCTAAAACCAATAGCTTTGGTTTCTTAGAAACGCCATATCGCCGTGTGGTTGACGGTAAAGTAACGGATATCATTGAATATCTGTCAGCGATTGAAGAAGTAGGTACTGTCATTGCACAGGCTGATTCACCGTTGACCGAAGATGGTGCACTAAGCGATGAGATGGTCAGTGTACGTAACTACGGTGAATTTGTTCGTATGCCACCAGAAAAAGTGACACATATGGATGTGTCACCAAGTCAGGTAGTATCGGTAGCAGCAGGTTTGATTCCATTCCTAGAACATGATGATGCCAACCGTGCCTTGATGGGTTCGAACATGCAACGTCAGGCTGTGCCTACGCTACGTGCGGATAAGCCATTAGTTGGTACTGGCATGGAGCGTCACGTTGCTCGCGACTCTGGTGTCTGTGTGATCGCCAAGCGTGGTGGTGTGATTGAAGATGTTGATGCATCACGTATTGTTGTTCGTGTAAACGAAGATGAAATGACTGCTGGTGAAGCGGGTATCGATATCTACAACTTGATCAAATACACACGTTCTAACCAAAATACTTGTATTAACCAACGTATCATCGTTAACCAAGGCGATGAGATTGCTTTGGGCGATATCTTGGCTGATGGTCCATCAACGGATCTTGGTGAGCTAGCGCTAGGTCAGAACATCCGCATCGCATTTATGCCGTGGAATGGTTACAACTTCGAAGATTCAATCTTGTTATCTGAGAAAGTGGTTAAAGAAGATCGTTTCACTACGATTCATATTCAAGAATTGACTTGTGTGGCACGTGATACCAAGCTCGGTACAGAAGAGATTACTGCTGATATTCCAAACGTTGGTGAAGCAGCACTATCAAGTCTTGATGAAGCAGGTATCGTTTATATCGGTGCGGAAGTTGACGCTGGTGATATTTTGGTTGGTAAAGTGACACCAAAAGGTGAGACGCAACTAACGCCAGAAGAGAAATTGCTCCGGGCTATCTTTGGTGAAAAAGCGGCTGATGTTAAAGACACGTCTTTACGTGTTCCAACATCAAGCAAAGGTACGGTTATTGACGTACAAGTATTCACCCGTGATGGTGTTGAAAAAGATGCACGTGCAAGAGCGATCGAAAAGTCACAGCTTGACAGCTATCGCAAAGATTTAAAAGAAGAGCTACGTATCTTTGAAGAAGCTGCTCGTGGTCGTATTGGTCATCTACTAGACGGCCAAAAAGTCAGCGGCGGTGCTGGTCTAAAAGCTGGTACGGTGATGGCATTTGCTGATATGAAAGATATGAGCCTTGAGACTTTGCTTGATATCCAGCCAGTAGAAGAAGAAATATCTGAGCGTTTGACGCAAATCGCTGATTACTTGGTTGATAAGCAAAAAGACATTGATGTGAAATTTGCTGAGAAAAAACGCAAATTGACCGCAGGTGATGATTTACAACATGGCGTACAAAAAATCGTTAAAGTATATCTAGCGGTTAAGCGTCGTATTCAGCCTGGTGATAAGATGGCTGGTCGTCATGGTAACAAGGGTGTGGTATCACGCATTATGCCAGTTGAAGACATGCCGTATGATGAGCATGGCAATACCGTTGACATCGTATTGAACCCACTAGGTGTACCATCACGTATGAACATCGGTCAGGTTCTAGAAACGCATTTGGGCATGGCAGCGAAAGGCTTGGGCGAAAAAATTGATGGTATGCTTAAGTCTCAAGCAGCGATCAAAGAGCTACGTGAGTTCTTAGACCAAATCTATAACAAAGTTGGCGGCGAGCAAGTTGACCTTGATAGCTTGAGTGATGATGACATCATGGCATTATCAGCCAACTTGCGTGGCGGTGTACCAATGGGTACAGCAGTATTTGATGGTGCAAGAGAAAGCCAAGTGAAAGATTTACTAGAGCTTGCGGGTATGGACCGTGATGGTCAACAGACTTTGTATGATGGTCGTACAGGTCAGAAGTTTGACCGTAAAGTAACGGTCGGCTATATGTATATGCTGAAACTTAACCATTTGGTTGATGACAAAATGCATGCGCGTTCTACTGGTTCTTATTCACTAGTGACGCAGCAGCCATTGGGTGGTAAAGCTCAGTTTGGTGGTCAGCGCTTTGGTGAGATGGAAGTGTGGGCACTAGAAGCTTACGGTGCAACTTATACGTTGCAAGAGATGCTAACTGTGAAGTCAGATGATGTTGAAGGCCGTACGCGTATGTACAAAAACATCGTTGATGGTGAGCAGTATATGGATCCAGGTATGCCGGAATCGTTTAACGTACTGACCAAAGAAATCAAATCACTGGGTATTAATATTGAGTTAAAACAAAGCAACTAATCCCGTTGTTTAACTTAGTTGTCAACTGAAAGCAGTATGCTCATTGCTGCTGCTTTTAGTGATTTGTCTCAACCCTATTCATTGCCTTCATTCATCTTATTTGCGTCAATAATGCGCTATTAGATGATTATAAAGATAACGGAGAAGCAACTTGAAAGATTTACTCGATATCATGCAAAGCCCTACCGGCAACGGTAATCAAGAGTTTGATAGCATTCAAATTACTTTAGCCTCACCTGACGTGATCAAATCATGGTCACATGGCGAAGTGAAAAAACCTGAAACCATCAACTATCGTACGTTTAAGCCTGAACGTGATGGTCTTTTCTGTGCCAAAATCTTTGGTCCAGTAAAAGATTTTGAATGTCTATGTGGTAAGTACAAGCGTCGTAAATTCCAAGGCGTTATCTGTGAAAAATGTGGCGTAGAAGTTACGACGGCTAAAGTACGTCGTGATCGCATGGGTCATATTGATCTAGCCAGTCCAGTCGCGCACATTTGGTTCTTAAAATCATTACCAAGCCGCATCGGTTTATTATTAGATATGACGCTACGTGATATCGAACGTGTTTTATATTTTGAAAGCTACATCGTCACTGAGCCTGGTCTAACCAGTTTAGAAAGATACCAATTGCTTGATGATGAAGATTATTTCAAAGCTCTTGAAGAGTTTGGCGACGAATTCACTGCTAAGATGGGTGCTGAAGCGGTTCAAGATTTGTTGAAAGACATCGATATTGATTTAGAGATTGATGAGCTACGCGAAGCGATTCCGCAAACAGGTTCTGAGACTAAACTTAAAAAAATGTCTAAGCGTCTTAAACTGTTAGAAGCATTCCGTGATTCTAATAACAAGCCTGAGTGGATGGTAATGAACATATTGCCAGTACTACCACCAGATTTGCGTCCGCTAGTACCGCTAGAAGGTGGCCGTTTTGCAACGTCAGATCTAAATGATCTATATCGCCGTGTTATCAACCGTAACAACCGTCTAAAGCGTCTGCTTGAGCTGAGCGCACCTGATATCATCGTACGTAACGAAAAACGTATGTTGCAAGAATCAGTTGATGCGTTATTAGATAACGGTCGTCGCGGTCGTGCGATTACTGGTAGTAATAAGCGTCCATTGAAATCTTTGGCTGATATGATCAAAGGTAAACAAGGTCGTTTCCGTCAGAACTTACTTGGCAAGCGTGTTGATTACTCTGGTCGTTCTGTAATTGTTGTTGGTCCAACACTACGTCTACATCAGTGTGGTCTACCTAAGAAAATGGCACTAGAGTTATTTAAGCCATTTACTTACAACAAATTACTGTCTCATGGTTTAGCAACGACGATTAAAGCTGCTAAAAAAATGGTAGAGCGTGAAGAGCCACAAGTGTGGGACATGCTGGCCATGGTTATTCGTGAGCATCCAGTGCTTCTTAACCGTGCACCAACACTTCACCGTTTGGGTCTACAGGCATTTGAGCCAGTACTGATCGAAGGTAAAGCAATCCAATTGCATCCGCTCGTTTGTACCGCGTTTAACGCCGATTTTGATGGTGACCAGATGGCCGTTCACGTGCCATTGACGCTAGAAGCTCAGCTTGAGTCACGTGCGCTGATGATGTCTACTAACAACATCTTGTCACCTGCGAACGGCGATCCAATCATCGTACCATCACAGGATGTTGTACTAGGTCTATATTACATTAGCCGCTCGTCTATCAATGCCAAAGGCGAAGGCATGATCTTCTCGACCGTTAATGAAGCCTTGCGTGCTATTGGGTCAAACGATTTGCATGTAAACGCTAAAATCAAAGTGCGTGTCACCGAGACGCATATTGATGAAGAGGGTAACGAAACCAAAGACATTAGTATTAAAGATACCGTTGCTGGCCGTTTGCTGATCTGGAATATCATGCCTAAAGGTATGACGTTTGAAGAATGTAACCAAGAGATGACGAAGAAAAATATTTCAGGTCTCATCAACTCTTGTTATCGCAAAGTAGGTGTTAAAGAAAGTGTTATGTTTGCTGACCAATTGATGTATCTTGGTTTTGCTCAAGCGACACTATCAGGTGTTTCTATCGGTATTGACGATATGGTCATTCCACCACTGAAAAAGAACATCATTGAAGCGGCTGAAGGTGAAGTTCGCGAAATCGAAGATCAGTTTGAGCAAGGCTTTGTGACTGCCGGTGAGCGTTATAACAAAGTCGTTGATATTTGGTCACGTACCAATGACAAAGTCGCTAAAGCGATGATGGACAACTTGGCAACTGACAAAGTAACCAACGCACAAGGTGAAGAAGACGAGCAGAAATCGTTCAACTCTATCTTTATCATGTCAGACTCTGGTGCTCGTGGTAGTGCGGCTCAGATTCGTCAGTTGGCTGGTATGCGTGGTCTGATGGCTAAACCAGATGGCTCTATTATCGAAACACCGATTAAAGCCAACTTCCGTGAAGGTTTGACGGTATTACAGTACTTCATCTCAACTCACGGTGCTCGTAAAGGTCTAGCAGATACGGCACTGAAAACGGCTAACTCAGGTTATCTGACTCGTCGTTTGGTTGATGTGGCACAAGATTTGGTTATCACTAGTGACGACTGTGGTACTGAGCAAGGCTTGCTCATGAAACCACATATTCAAGGTGGCGAAATCATTGAGAAACTAGGTGATTTAGTACTTGGTCGTGTGACTGCACGTGATGTTACTTACAATGATGATGCTGATAAAGTATTGATTCCAGCGGGTACTTTGATTGATGAGCATTGGGTCAACGTGCTTGACGAAAATGCCATTGATGATATCTGGGTACGCTCAGTGATTACTTGTGATGTTGAGCATGGTGTGTGTTCACAGTGTTATGGTCGTGATTTGGCTCGTGGTCATAAAGTTAATATTGGTGAGTCAGTCGGTGTTATGGCTGCACAGTCTATTGGTGAACCTGGTACCCAGTTAACCATGCGTACTTTCCACGTGGGCGGGGCAGCAAGTTCAGCATCTGTGGATAATAGCATCTCAGTTCGTAATGCTGGTCAAGCACATTTCGAAAACATGAAGACTGTACAACATACCGATGGTCACTTGGTTATCGTATCACGTTCAGCTGAAATCGCATTGACCGATGAGCTTGGCCGTGAGCGTGAGCGCTATAAAGTACCATATGGTTCAAGCGTGCTTGTGAAAGACGAAGAGCAGGTTGAAGGCGGTCAAACTATCGCAAAATGGGATCCGCATACGCATCCAATTATCACAGAATTTGCTGGTACAGCACGCTTTAGTGATATCACTGACGGTATGACTGCCACAGTGAAAGTAGATGATGCCACTGGTATGAGCTCATTTGAGATTCTAGCTACTCGTGACCGTTCAAGTTCAGCAAAAGACTTACGTCCTGCAATCATTTTGAACACTGACGAAGGTAAAGAAGTGGTTTACTTCTTGCCTGCTGAAACCATCATTCGCGTTAGCGATGGTGAAAAAGTAGCAGCAGGTTCGATTCTAGGTCGTGTACCACAAGCATCTTCTGGTACTAAAGATATTACTGGTGGTCTACCGCGTGTTGCTGACTTGTTCGAAGCACGTCGTCCAAAAGATCATGCCATCATGGCAGAAATGACCGGTGTGGTTAGCTTTGGTAAAGAGACTAAAGGTAAGAATCGCTTCATCATTACTAATGAAGATGGTGAAGTACATGAAGAGCTAATCCCGAAATGGCGTCAAATTAATGTCTTTGAAAATGAGACAGTAGCACGTGGTGAAGTGATTGCTGATGGTCCACAGAACCCACATGATATCTTGCGTCTAAAAGGTCAGACTGCGCTTGCTGATTATATCGTCAACGAAGTACAGGACGTTTATCGTCTGCAGGGTGTAAAAATCAACGACAAGCATATCGAAGTTATTATCCGTCAGATGTTGCGTAAAGTTGAGATTACTGATGGTGGTGATTCAAACCACTTTAAAGGTGATCAGGTAGAGTATGCCGATATTAAAGCATTGAATGCAAAACTAGAAGCGGAAGATAAATTCCCAGTTAAGTTTGAGCGTCAACTGTTAGGTATCACTAAAGCAAGTCTGGCAACAGAAAGCTTTATTTCAGCGGCTTCTTTCCAGGAAACTACGCGTGTCCTAACGGCTGCTGCTGTTACTGGTAAAGTAGATGAGTTACGTGGTTTGAAAGAGAACGTCGTTGTTGGTCGTTTGATTCCTGCAGGTACTGGTCTTGCTTATCATAAAACACGTAAAGAACAAGCGGATCAAAAGCTACAAGATAAAGATCTTAATGCGGCGTTTGATATGACAGCAACCACTGATAGCAAAGACTTTGCAAGTTTTGATGAAGCCTTTGCACAAGAACTAAATCAAGATCATTAATAGTCTTTGATATATTCTTAGTTTACTCAAAAAGCCAGCCTTAGTTGCTGGCTTTTTTATGCCTATTAGAAACTAAAATAGCGTAAAACTGAGGGTAAGCAGTATGCTTTTGGGTTGAGCGTTATGGATATAGCAGCAGTTTTTGTTAGCTGATATAATTTCTTGCATAACTTATTCAAAAGACCTTGACCGTAGTTCATTAAGAACTACGTTATGAGCTGTGATATAGTTAAAGAAATCTAAAATGGGTATAAGACAGCCGACTGTAGATTGTACGAGTAGTGCATCTGAGGAGAATAACGCTGTAGCGGTTTAGCCGTTCGCTGACTATAGCTGCAACTTATTAGCATATTATTAATATAAGGATAAATAGCAAATGGCAGGTAAAACTCGTGTTGCCAAGTATCAAGCTGATAGAACCAATCAAAAACTGTATTTTTGTCGTCTGTCTTGTCAATCAGCAGGGGCGACTAATGATAAGCAGCTATACCAAGCGCATTGTGAGACTGCTATTTTTCACTTATATGGCGCTTTTCTCGCATTTACCCAAGAGCTTGGCTATTTCTACAGTTTAAACATGCCAACCCCCACATTATCAGATATCGAAAAAGCATTGAGTGAACGTACGCAGGTATCTCCTGAGATTCAGCGTTTACAGCAAATAAGACAACAGGGGTTTCTTGCAAATATAGAGCGTGCTTATCAGCGTTGTTTATATGCCGTACAGCCTGATACGATTGTAGATGAAAAGTTGAGTAGTGAAACAGCGCAGTCTTCGGATCTTATTGTGAATGTGGTTACTTTATCGAACCAATGGTTACCAGATGAGGCGACGATACGTGAATGGCGCCAGCAGTTCTTAGAGTTGATCGAACAACTACGTGCTGGGATGGTGGAGTTTTAGCTTTTATGGGTACACTTAAGCTTTAGCTGCAATGCTGATAAATAAGCTTACTATTAAACGTTATAGAGCAGAATAAGGTTTATAGGGCGTGTTGAACATTCAAATGTGGTGCTGGCAGTGACTATTTTTTAGACAATATGCAGTGAAATTTTTGATGCCTAGTCATTCTAGGTGAAACAATTTCGCCATATATTGGCAAAAAAGAGTACTGCCCTGAAAGGCTGATGCTAAAATCACCCCAAACGTTGTTGCAAGCCTAGCTAAGGTCTCGACATTATCGTCGGCTTGCGCCTAGTTTGGTGCAATTTTAGCGATCAGCAGCCCTAATATTTGAATGTTCAACACGCCCTAGTATTTTTAGATAAAAAAATCCTGTTTAGCAAACCTAAACAGGATTTTTTACTTGATATTCATTAGTGTGATAGACGATTTATTCGGGTATTGGTGGAATGCTGTCAACCGGTGTTACGGATAATGGGTTTTGTGGTACACCATCATTATTACCGCGATTAGTAGTTCGTGGCGTCTGTGGACTTAACTCAGGTTCAGGCGTTGACGGCGTACGCTGCTGTGTTTGCGTAGTAACTGGCTTTTCTGATGTATCTGGCTCGTTACTTTCATCATTATCCGTAGTTTCTACAGCCTTTTTCTGCAGTCTTCTAGAGGTGAAGCCTTGTTCGTTGGGCACCCATTGGCGCGGCGTATTCTTGAGCTGAGCTCTCATAAAATCCATCCAAACTGGCAGTGCTGCCACACCACCATATTCGCGGCGACCCATGGTTGATGGTTGATCAAATCCCATCCACACTACCGTTGCATTAGTAGGATGGAAACCTGCAAACCAAGCATCTTTTGCGTCGTTAGTGGTACCTGTTTTACCACCGATATCACTACGTCCCAAAGCTTTTGCTCGTACGGCTGTACCACGTTGTACCACATCACGCAATATATCTGCCATATCAAAAGCAACTCTAGGTTCTAATATTCGAGGGGCTTGCTTGGCCAACTCATACTGAACTGGAGGTGCCTTTAAACGATCAGATTGTGGACTGGCATCATAGATACTCAAATTGATGCTTTCATCACTGTTTTCTGCAACATCTACATTCTGTTGGTCAGTAGATGTTGCATTACCTGCAGTATTGTCTGAATTTTCAATTGAAGATTCATAGTCTTCGACTGCTTTTTTATTAAGTGCTTCGAGTTTTTCGTTGAAACATTCAGCGCAAGCTTGTTGAGGATTGGCTTGAAATAATAGTTTGTTGTTATAGTTATAAATTTGTTCAATAAAGTAAGGCTGTATGCGATGACCACCATTCGCAAAAGTCGAATAAGCAGTTGCCATCTGTAACGGTGTTGCTTGTCCTGCCCCGAGTGCTAACGATAAAGTTGTTGGAAGTTTTTCTTTATCAAGACCAAATTCATCTAGTAGATTGAGTGTATCAGTGATACCAATAGCTTGTAATAGACGGATAGATACTAAATTACGTGATAAATATAAACCACGACGTAGAGTAATATCTCCTAAAAAGCGTCCATCGGAGTTTTTAGGTTTCCAGCTGCCTACTTGGATAGGATTGTCTGAGACCATCGTATCTGGACGATAGCCCTTTTTGAGAGCTGATGTATAGACAAGCGGTTTAATTGTTGACCCAGGTTGCCGCCAGCCTTGTAAGGCTCGATTGAACTTGCTGTGATTAAAATCAAAGCCTCCAATTAGGGCGTTAACTGCACCCGTCGAAGGATTCAGAGAAACTAGGCTGCTTTGTATCTTAGGAATTTGCGCTAATTGCCAATTACCGTTGGCTGTTGGTATTAGACGAATGATGTCGTTTTCACTGACTATCTGACTGGCGTTACTAGGAGAGTAACCGATACGATTCACAGAAATATATTTGCGTGCCCAGTTCATACCAGACCAGTTAACGGTGACACTCTCACCTGAAGGCATCGTCGCTTCAAAGCTGCGCGAATTGACTTTAGTAACTTTGGCAGGAGACATGCTGCTATAGCGACGGAAGTTTTCTAGTGGTTCGTCGTTTGCTTCAGCACCGCGCCAACCATGCCGATGATCATAAGCGACTAAACCTTTAAGCACTGCTGCTTCTGCGTCTGTTTGTGCTTCACTGTCAATGGTAAGACGCACTCGCCACCCGCTATGCATTACCTGCTTACCATAGCGATTAACCAACGTAGCGCGTGTCATTTCTGCCAGATATGGCATATTCACATCAAGTTTTTCTTTATAAAGCTTAATACCAATAGGTGAGGAAACAGCCTCATCACGTTCTGCTTCGGTAATATAGCCCAGTTCGTGCATGCGACCGATAATCCAGTTACGGCGAGTCAATGCACGTTCAGGGTTGGCAACAGGATTGTATTTAGAAGGGGCTTTTGGCAGACCTGCTAACATCGCTGTTTCAGCAATAGTGAGATTGTCTAGTGATTTACTATAATATTTTTTGGCAGCGGCACGGACACCATAGGCACCTTCACCTAAATAGATCTTGTTGACATACAACGTCAAGATATCATTTTTACTGAGTTCATCTTCAATTTTACGTGCTAAGAACAATTCAGTTAGTTTGCGATTTAAAGTGCGTTCTGAACTTAAAAAGTAGTTTTTGGCGACCTGCATGGTGATGGTAGAACCACCAGTTTGGCTATCATCATCGGTGACCGCTTCGGTAACGGCACGTCCTAACCCTTTAATGCTGATACCACTATGTTGAAAAAAAGAGGCATCTTCCGCTGCTAAAAAAGCATGCGTTAGGTTGTCAGGAATCTCGTCAAATGTAATGGGTAGGGATAGACGATTACCGTATTGACCAATCAATTTGTCATCACTACTGTATATTTGTAATGGCATCTCTAGTTTTGCTTTCTTAATCTCTTGAGTGCTAGGCAAGGTTGGCGATAAATACATCGCCATACCATAAAAACCAATAGGCACAGCAAGCGCTAATATAACCGCTAACGCTAAGCAGGCAACAAAAAGCCCTACCAAAAAATGAATAAGGCGGGCGGTAGCATTTTCTTTGATCATAAGAAGACTTATCAATTAAAATTTGCAACAGATAGAGGTATTATACCTTGAACAAAATAAGCAGGGCATAATAAATGTGTAAGTTATACTCAATAAGTTATATAAATGCTTGAATCTATCTATTAAGTAAAGTATTGTATTCAATTATTACAAATAACTATCAGATTGTACACTTAATATAAGGTATAGAGTTTGTGAGGCTATTTACTTCCAAAAGTCAACATTTGATTGGTGTGGATATCTGTGCCACCTCAGTGAAATTGGTTGATATACAGCGCCAACAAGGCATGTTTCATCTAAAATCTTATGGTATTGAGAGGCTGCCGGAAGGTATAGTCGTCGATAAACTTCTCTTAGATACTGAAGCGGTCGGTAATATTATTACCAGCTTAGCTAAACGTTGCCAAGTGGCTGGTGCTGATGCTGCTACTGCGGTCTCAGGGTCAGCCGTCATTACCAAAATTATCGATATGGACAAATCGCTAAGCGATGTTGAGCGCGAAGCTCAAATACGCTTAGATGCCGATCAATATGTCCCTTACCCATTAGAAGACGTTAACTTGGATTTTGAAGTAGTCGGTCCTTCTTTAGCCAGTGACGAGATGGTGCAGGTGTTGCTTGCTGCGTCTCGCTCAGAAAACGTCGATCAACGAGTTGATGCACTAACCTTTGGTGGGTTACAAACTAAGGTTGTCGATATTGAGTCTCACGCGATTGAGCGTGCTTTTGGACTAATGGTAGATAACTTACCGAGTAATCCAGAGTTGGTCGCATTGGTTGATATTGGACATAATCAAACGACATTATACGTCGCCAAAAACGGTGAGTTTATATACAGTCGTGAGCAGTTGTTTGGTGGTGTTCAACTGACAGAAGCAATACAAAACCGTTATGGGTTATCCGCTGAAGAAGCTGCAATAAGCAAGCGTGAAAACACGTTGCCTGATGATTATCACCCTGATGTATTGATTCCTTTTATTGAAAGTACGATTCAACAAATTACTCGATCATTACAGTTTTATTTTTCTTCGAGCCAATACAGCAGTATTGATCACGTAGTGCTGGCTGGCGGTAGCAGCTCTATTGCGGGTCTTGCAGGTATGGCACAACAAAAACTTGGTGTGACTGTTAGTACTGCGAATCCTTTTATTAATATGACCATTGCACCGAATATTGATAATGAGCAACTAGCAATTGATGCACCAAGCCTAATGGCCGCATGCGGTCTTGCGTTAAGGAGCTTCGACTAATGGCTCGTATTAACCTCTTACCCTGGCGACAAGAAGAGCGCGAACGTCGCAATAAAGAATTTATAACTTTGGTAGTAGCGGTGACTCTGCTGGCTTTACTGGCAGCATTTGCTTCATGGAGTTATTTTAACAATGCGCTTGATGAACAACGTGATGCAAATGCTTTGATTGAACAGGAAAACACCCGTTTAGACACAGTATTAGTTGAAATTGATAGTCTAGAGCAGCGGCGTGAAGATATCATTTCACGGATGCAGGTTATTCAAGATTTGCAAGGCCGACGCCCTGTGCCTGTACGTTTATGGGATGATCTTGCAAAAGCCATGCCTCCAGCACTTTACTTAAATAATTTAAAACGTGAAGGCGATACGCTTACTCTCACAGGTTTAGCGGATAACCCAAATGTTGTGTCAAGTTTGATTCGCAATCTTGATAAGAGCAAATGGATGGATGGCTCAGCTGTTAGTAACATTCAACAGAATATCAATGCTTATGAATCTGCTCCAGTGCTTAACAGTACGGTTACTACTGGTACGCAACCACGTCCTGCTTATCCTGAAGACAGCTATGTTCAGTTTGTAGTAACGACTAAAGTTCAGTCAGAGTCAGCCAAACCTGATGACGCTAGTACTAGTCTTGGAGGTGAGTTATGAAGCTTAGCCGTAAAAAAAGTCTAATCAAAAACAAAAAAGCGGCCTCTAAAACAAAGAAGCAGTTTGATTTGCAGGAGTTTCGTCGCAGTTTTGAATCGTTGGATTCTGAAAACTATGGCAGTTGGCCATTACCAGTAAAAGCAACCGTAATCGGGCTGATTGTTACGCTTATAGTGGCATTAGCATGGGCCCTACCGATTAGTAGCAAAATTGATGAAATAAAGGCTGCTGAGAGTCAGCAAAAGACTTTACTAGATAGTTACCGTGAAAAAGAATCACGGGCACGTCATTTAGAAGCCTACAAAGCACAAGTAGTTCAAATGGAAACTGAGTTTAATACTTTGCTTGATCAGTTGCCAAAAGAAACACGTGTGTCAGAGTTAGTAGAAGGTATCAACATGACGGGCGTGGGTAGTAACATACGTTTTCAAGATATTTCGGTTGAGCCTGAAATTGAAAAGGAATTCTTTATTGAGCAACCTATTCGTATTGCTGCGTTAGGTGAATACCACCAGTTTGGTAGTTTTATTAGTGGTCTTGCTGCTCTACCGCGAATCATTACTATGCATGATTTTGAAGTTAGCAATCCGAAGCCGACTTTGGATGTTTTACCGGAGCTTAATTTGGTACTACAAACCAAAACTTATCGCTCAAAAGAAGTAAACTCTGAGAGTGATACTGAAGCTACTACTGATAATGCAGGAGGCAACTAATGACTATTCAAAAACTGCCTACGCTATTGGCCTTAAGCATTGCTGTTTTATCGATAACAGGTTGTACAGATCGTATTGGTATGGCAGAGCAAGCAATGACGGACATACGTAATCAGCCTGCACAGCCTATCGAGCCACCGCCCAAGGCTGAGCTGGTAGAAGATTTTGTCTATAGTGCCAGTGCCCAGCGCAGTCCATTTTTACCACCGAGTTTAGTGAATGCACAAGGCCCTACTACTTCTATCGACGGCGTGCGCCCTGATCCTGCAAGGGTAAAAGAACAATTGGAACAATATGAGTTAGCGCAATTGGTCTTTCGCGGTGTTGTTACTTCACCTGAAGGTCAAGAGTATGCGTTGATACAGCGTCCTGATGGTTCAGTCGCGAATGTTAAAGTAGGTGATTATCTTGGCGTAAATAACGGCCGTATTGTTGAAATCACGCCGACTCAGATTAACTTGATTGAAATTGTGCCAGACAGCCGCGCAGGGTTCGTTGAAAAACCCCAGTCGTTGGTTTCCCCTATAAGCTAAGTCGGCAGATTTTTGAGGAATAAATAATGACAGTACGCAATAACAAGGTAACGATGATGAGCAACCGCGTCTCTTCTGCTTTTGCCATTTCAGCATTGGCAATTAGTATGGTAGCAGTGAGCAACAGTGCCCATGCTGCACAGCGCATTAATGATGTCTCTGTGGTGCAAACTGCGCCAGCAGTGACGCAAATTCGTTTGGGTTTTTCAGGTTCACCAGTATTACCTGCAGCTTATCAACTTGATGACCCTAGCCGTTTGGTATTAGATTTTGAGCAAGTACAAAACGGACTTGCAAGTCGCTTTAGTGAATACAATACTGGGATAGTCAATGATCTCACTACGCTAAGTAGTGACAGTACCACTCGCCTTATTGTTGGATTAAAACAAACAGGCAGTTATACAACAACGATTGATGGCAACGATTTAGTATTAACCATCACTGATCCCAATGGTTCAGTGATGACCAGCGATCCTGTCCAAGATGTATTGAACAATAATGTCACAACGACACCAATTGTAGAAGCCAGTAGTGGATATACTGCTAATACAAGCAGTCAGACTGTGACTGAAAACCAAGTACCAGCGGATACGATGGTAGTCAGAGTCAATCCATTGTTGAGTCCACAACTTGCTTCTTCACAAGTGAGCAAGCAGTATAGCTATGAAGGGTTGAGTGCGGTTGATTTTTCAGCAGGAAATGATGGCGGTGGTAATGTTAGTATCGCACTTAACAATGAAGCCATACCAGTTGACGTACAACGCCAAGGTAACAAGTTGGTGGTATATTTAACTGGTAGTACAGTGCCTAGAAACCTATTACGCCGTTTAAATATTAATAGTGGTCTTGTTAATAGCATTGATACCAAGAATCAAGGTCAGAATGGTGTCATTACTATTAATATGACTGATGATTATGAGTATCAAGCCTATCAATCAGGTAGTCAATTAAACATTAGTATCAATAAGCCAGCACTATTACGTGAGCCGACGCTTGAAGAAAAAGTATATAGTGGTGAGCCATTATCTATGGAATTCCAAGACGTTGAAATTCGTAGTGTCTTAGATATTTTAGCGCAGTTTACAGAAATGAATATCGTGGCTAATGATTCAGTTGCTGGGAATATCACCTTGCGTCTTATCAACGTGCCGTGGGATCAGGCGCTTGATATTATCTTAAAGAGTAAAAATCTCGGTAAACGTGAAAATGGCAATGTAATTTTGGTGGCACCTGCTACCGAGCTTGCCGAGCAAGAGGCACGTGAGCTTGAAGCGCAGCAAGCGGTTGAATCTTTTGCACCGTTACGTACAGAGTACATCCGCTTAAGCTATGCTAAAGCGCAAGATGTTCTGACATTGATTTCTCAAGGCAGCGGCTCTTCTGGTAGTAGCTCAAACCGTGCCGACGACAATAACTCTTTGTTGTCAAATCGCGGTACCGTCACGGTTGATGAGCGTACCAATACCTTGATTATCAAAGACGTTGCTGAAAGCATCGAAAATATCCATAATTTGATTGCAAAGATCGACATTCCAGTTCGTCAAGTTATGATTGAAGCGCGTATTGTTAGTGCTTCAGACAGCTTCAGTAAAGAGATAGGGGTGAGTTGGGGTATCTTATCTGAAGGTCGCGCATCTAATGATAGCTTATTGGTTGGTGGTAGCGATCAAACCTTATGGGATCTCAGAGATTTTGATACAGATGATGACGCTGGTACGTTTCCATATGACATTACTCGGCCTGACAACTTAAACGTTGATCTTGGTGTTTCTAATCCTGCTGGTAGTATTGCGTTTGGTCTGCTTGGTTTGTCAGGTTATACCTTGGATCTTGAGTTGTCAGCCATGCAAGCGGACAATCGCGGTGAAGTCATCTCGACGCCTAAGATTTTGACTGCAGATAAACAAACGGCTAAGATTTCTTCTGGTACGCAAATTGGTTATCAAGAAGCATCGGCAAGTGGTGCGACCACCACCAGCTTTATTGAAGCTGCGCTTAGCTTAGAAGCAACGCCGAACATCACGCCTGATGGCAAAATTGGTCTAAACTTAAACATCAAAAATGGTTCGCCAACGATTTATAATGGTGATGTGGCCATTTCTGAAGACTCTATCTCGACCAATATTATCGTAGAAGACGGTCAAACAGTTGTGCTTGGCGGTGTTTTCAAAAATATCACCTCTGATGGTGTGGAAAAAGTGCCGTTCTTAGGTGATTTACCTTATGTGGGTCGTTTGTTCCGTAATGATACACGCAGTAATGAGAAACAAGAGTTGTTGATATTCATCACGACTAAGTTGATTAATGATGGTGTTAGTCGCTTGGATTAATAATAGTATTGGCTGTGTAAGTTACAGCTAATAGTATGTTATCCAATAAAAGAAAAAAGCAAGCCTAAGTGCTTGCTTTTTTATGGCCTTGTTTTAGTGATCAGTAGTGCTTATTTGTGAATGGTCAACAGGCACTCAGTTATTACTAATAATAATAGAGCCTCGTTACTAGCCAGAATATCAATGACGTTGTATGATAGCTAATTTAACTGAGTAAGTATTATGGTTGAGGAATTGCCATCGGTGTTTTTAGTAGGGCCGATGGGAGCAGGGAAGACGACAATTGGAAAACTGCTTGCTAAGCAGTTAGGTCGCACCTTTGTAGATAGTGATTGGTATGTTGAGTCACAGACAGGCGCTGATATTGCGTGGATCTTTGCTAAAGAGGGTGAGGCGGGGTTTCGTGAGCGTGAAACGCGAGCCATCGATGAGTTGACCCAAAAAAAACAAATTGTATTGGCTACTGGTGGTGGGGCTGTTATGTGCGCTGAGAATAGAGCTTTCTTAAAGCAGCGCGGTATCGTTGTGTATTTGAATGCGCCCGTTGATGTCCAAATGGCACGTACTGCCAAAGATAAATCACGCCCATTATTACAGCAGCCCAATCCTAGAAAAATCTTGCAAGATTTATATAGCAAGCGTGATCCATTATATCGTCAGGTTGCTGATATTGTTATGCCAACGGGTCATACTTATCCTCGTCATATGGTTAACCAGCTCTTACAGCAACTAGAGTCCTTTAGTGTATCTACTGTCACAGTGCCAAACCATAAAGAAAATGAATCATAAGTAATGATCGACGATATTATTACTGAAGTTAAGTCACTTTTATTTTATTAAAATGCTTAGGGAGTCTCTAATGACAAAGTCAATGTTTCATGATGGTTTGACAGTGCATACGCAAAGTCATGACTATCCAATTGTCATTACGGAAAAAACGGCGATAGAAAATAATAGCATGGCAGAACAGGTCACTCCTTATATTAGTGGTCGCCAAGTTTTGATTGTCACGAATGACACCGTTGCTCCTTTGTATTTAAAAGAACTGGAGGACGAGCTAACAAAGCAGTTTACGGTTAGCACTTGTGTACTACCAGATGGTGAGCAGTATAAAAATCAAGCGAATATCAACCTCATTTATGATGCATTGATGGCAAAGCATTTTAATCGTGATGTGACACTTATTGCGTTAGGTGGAGGTGTTATTGGTGATATGACAGGGTTTGCTGCAGCAAGTTTTATGCGCGGAGTGAACTTTATTCAAATTCCAACAACGCTTTTGTCGCAAGTGGATTCCAGTGTAGGTGGTAAGACAGGAATCAATCATCCTCATGGTAAAAATATGATTGGTGCTTTTTGGCAGCCACAAATGGTACTTGCGGATATGAGTACACTGAGAACTTTGCCTGAGCGTGAGCTGTCAGCAGGGTTGGCTGAGGTTATTAAGTATGCGCTTATTATGGATGAGCCTTTTTTGACTTGGCTTGAGGACAATCTACCTGCAATGATAGCATTAGATTTGGCGGTACTTGGCGATGCAGTAAAACGCTGCTGTCAGTATAAGGCTGATGTCGTTGCGCAAGATGAAAGAGAGTCAGGTGTACGCGCGCTACTGAACTTTGGTCATACTTTTGGGCATGTGATTGAAACACATCAAGGCTATGGTAATTGGCTACATGGCGAAGCAGTCGCTGCTGGTATGGTACAAGCTGCTGAGCTCTCACAAAAAATTGGTTGGTTAACGATCGAAGAAGTGGCTCGTATTAAACGTATTTTAATGTTGGCCAACTTACCCATTGCAGCACCAACTATTGATGCGCAAACTGCTTTGAGTTTGATGGGGCATGATAAAAAAGTGAAACACGGACAAATCCGTCTCATTTTGTTAAAATCTCTAGGTAAGGCTGTAATGACCAATGATTTTGATCCCAAGCTTTTGACTGAGGTATTATCACAGCCAAGCGCGTAATCTCTCAAAATCTCAGTTACTATAAATGCTTATTGAAATTAAGCATTCAAGTATACTGGTTTGCGCTACTACTATGTGCATATATCGTTATTTAATACAGTCAACTTTATTTTATCAAGGATATCCTCATGGCCGCCTCAAGACCGACGCCGCGTACCGCTAGTCAATCATATCGACGTCAAGCATTGATTTGGCTAATAGTAACTTTATTGTTAGGCGTAGTTACGGCTCTCATCTGGATGTTTAGTCAAACGCCGGCAATGGGTGCCAAAATTGAAAATGCACCGATATCAGCACCGGAGACGCTTAGCACTGAGCTTGAGCAGCCTTTAAAAATTGAATCGTTGCATGAGCTTGATACGGATGTACAGCCAATTAGTTTTGATGCGGCGATTCGAGATTTACGCAATTACCCTGATGAATTTAAAGACAAAGGTTACTTACTCGCTCATAAGGGTAAGTGGACCGTTCAGGTAATGAATGTTGCTGAAAACGAGGTGATTACTAGTTATTTAGACGGGCGTGAAGATCGAGATAAATTTGCTTATTTTCGTTATCTTGATGACAAGAAGCAAACACGTTATATGCTGATTTATGGATTGATGAGTAGTCCACAAGAAGCTGTTGGGGCAACAAAACTTATAGACTTTAGATTACCTGCTAATGTGCGTGCATTACCAGAAGAAATCAATCGCTATGTTGGCCTTATTGATAACTATACACGCTCAGAGCCAATGCAGGATTTAAGCGCTAAGAGTATTCGAGCAGTTGATCTAGAGCCTACTAAGCGTGAGGTTCCAGTGCGTCAGAAACCACCAGAAGACCAAGAACCGGGCAGTGAAAGCATTCGTCAGTCAGCAGATACCTCTGATACTTTATCGGTTAATGAAGAACGTACTGTTGTGAATGATGAACAAGTAACCCCTGTTACAGCGAATAAAAATGAGGGCAACTCAAACAAGCCTGAACAGGACAATAAAAAGCCTGCGACAGCAGTCCCTGATAGTAGTACACCTCCAAAACCGCCAATAGTGCCAACCCCTAAGCCGCCAAGTACGACTAATAGCACAAGTTCTGGCAATAGTAATACGAATACTAATACGCCTCCTAAAGACAGTGATGACAGTATGAAAGCGCTGATAGAGTCTAAGAGTAATTAGTGATGGTCGCGCTATTTGGGGCGCGTTCTCAATTTGAGTATTAAACATTCGATGGACTAAACACAGCTAAATCGTTGCTAGGCTGTGTTTAGTCGCTCGCTTATTTATTGATATAGATTTGACTATAGTGAGCTTTAACATGATCTCACTATGTCAAAATTTTTTGGTACATAAAGGGTAGTGACGACCTCGATTTTTTTATCACTTTTGTTGGTATGAATCCTCAACGCAGCCATACAAGCATTGCTTTATTTTAAGTTTTTGCTTCAAGGTTTTAGTTATTCTATAACCAATAGTAATAAGTTCTCTTACAAAATATGGTTGATGAATCGGTAGAAAAGACTAGATTTTTTGTCCATCATTAACTAATATAACTGTGGGCGACGTTCTGTATAGTTATCGTAAAAACCATTTATTTAACAGTCAATTAGTATGATTCTGTTATTTATAAGATAAGCTACTAACGTTTTTTGCCTCAAGCGCCGCTACTTGTTATTTGTATGTCAGCGATGGCAGGTGACGCAACCTTTCTTATTTTCACTCTTTTTAGGGTTAATAAAGCGCTTGAATACAGAGCGTCAGATATTCAAAATTAATCAAATGCATTGTTATCAAATACTCAACGGATTGGCTTTAAGCGTTAGGTGTGGTTTGATAATAAGTGATACTCAAAATAACGACATTACGTTATTGGTAACTAAGTAATTGGTATACAAGGTGTTACGTTTTCCTGTTGCCAAGGGCAATTGCTTACTATCTGTTAATACGCTAATTATTTATTGAGACATAGGCTCATAACTAAGAGGGTTAAGGATCTTTCCTTGCTCTTCACGCAGAGTGTCTCTGAGCGTTACACTATTTATTAATTTGGATACGAATATTAATTACCAGCCCGTTCTGCTTACGGGTGCTAGCTTATGTGCCGCATTGGATGTATAGGCTACCCGTTTACTCACAAGGACCAGCTATGTCAATGATTTCCTCGCAAACTCACCTGGCAACGCCAGATGACTTTTCTGATAACTGTGGTTTTGGTTTGATTGCCCATATTGAAGGGCAGGCCAGTCATGATTTGGTAAAAACTGCTATTCATAGTCTAAGCTGTATGACTCACCGTGGCGGTGTTGCTGCTGATGGTAAAACTGGTGATGGTTGTGGCTTACTATTAGCGACGCCTACCGATTTCTTCAAACAGATTGCTGATGAGCAGCAATTTGCCATTACGGATAATTTTGCCGTTGGCATGGTGTTCGTTAATTTAGATAGTGATAAAGCTGAATATAGCCAAAAAATATTAAGCGATGAAATTACAGCCCAAGGGCTAGAAGTGGCTGGTTGGCGTGATGTGCCACTTGATCTCAGCATCGTTGGTGAAATTGGTCGTGAGACGCTACCAGATTTTAAGCAGGTATTTGTCAATGCTCCCGATGATTTAGCTGCGGATGATTTTAATCGTAAGCTGTTTGTCGCACGTAAGAAAGCAGAGCAACGTTTGTTGGATGACGAACTGTTTTATGTTTGTTCTTTGAGCTGCCAGACGATTATTTATAAAGGTTTGGTAATGCCATCAGATCTGCCTGCTTTCTTTTTAGATTTACAAGACAAGCGTTTGGCTTCACATATCGTGGTATTCCATCAGCGTTTTTCTACTAATACGTTACCACGCTGGCCACTAGCACAGCCATTCCGTTATTTGGCACACAATGGTGAGTTGAATACGATTACTGGTAACCGTAACTGGTCTGAAGCTCGTACACCAAAACTAAAATCAGACAAACTTCCCAATTTGAACCAACTAACACCGCTCGTAAACAGCAGTGGTTCTGATTCATCAAGCTTGGATAATATGCTTGAAGTGCTTATGTCAGGTGGCATGAACTTATTCCATGCGATGTCTATTCTAGTACCGCCAGCATGGCAGAACGTCGATAGTATGGATATGGATTTGCGTGCGTTTTATGAGTTCTATTCGCAGCATATGGAAGCTTGGGATGGCCCAGCCGGTTTGGTTATTCAAGATGGGCGTTATGCAGTCTGTATGCTTGATCGAAACGGTCTACGTCCGTCACGTTGGGTGACGACTAAGAACGGCTATATTACAGTAGCTTCTGAGGTTGGCGTTTGGGATTATGATCCTAAAGATGTATTAGCAAAAGGTCGTGTCGGTCCAGGTCAAATGTTGGTTATCGATACTTTAACTGGGCAGATTCTAGACACTAAAGCCATTGCTACGTTATTGAAAAAAGCACATCCATACCGTAAATGGCTACGTGAAGAAGCAACTCGTATTCGTGATGATGAGCGACTAGAAGAAGAACTTTCAGTGCAAGCATGCCGAGGTGAACAGCTAAAAGCATTGCAAAAAATGTATCACATTACCAATGAAGAGCGTACTGAAATCATTCGTCCCAACGCCGAAAACGGTCAAGAGCCAGTTGGCTCGATGGGTGATGATACACCAATGGCCGTGTTGTCACAGCAAATACGCCATATAGCTGATTTCTTCCGTCAGCAGTTTGCACAGGTAACCAATCCACCGATTGATCCATTACGTGAATCTATCGTGATGTCGCTACAGACGTGTTTGGGTGCTGAAACTAATGTGTTTGCGCCATCAGCGAGAGATGCTCACCGTATTATTTTATCATCACCGGTATTGTCAGCCAGTAAGATGAAACAGTTGGAAGATCTAGACGATCCATCATTTAAGATGGCACGTATAGATTTGAACTATGATCGTAACTTAGAACTATCAGACGCCATCACGGCTATCTGTGAGCAAGTGGCGAGTACCATTCGTGCTGGTAATACGCTAATAGTATTATCTGATAAAGATATTGATGCAGATAAAATACCCGCCAATGCTATTATGGTTACTGGTGCTGTGCATCACTACCTTATTGGCCAAGGTATTCGTACGGATGCTAACTTAATCATTGAGACCGGTTTGGCTCGTGACTCGCATCAAGTGGCTGTATTGATTGGCTTTGGTGCAACCTGTGTTTATCCATACTTGGCTTATGATGTCATTGATGATTTAGTGGCGACTGGTGAGTTGCTTGGTGATCCAATTCAAGCACGGGTTAACTTCCGTAAAGGTCTGGATAAAGGGCTGCTAAAAATCTTGTCAAAAATGGGTATTTCTACCATTGTATCTTACCGTGCCGCACAGTTATTTGAAGCAGTTGGACTCTCTGAAGAAGTGGTAGATTTGTGCTTTAAAGGTGTGCAGAGCCGTATTAAAGGTGCTACCTTTGCCGACCTAGCCGCTGACCAAGCACAATTGGCAGCCAATGCCTTTAAGCGTCGTGCGCCGCTCGATCAAGGTGGTCTGCTCAAGTTTGTCTTTAACAAAGAGTATCATGCTTTCAATCCAGATGTGATTAACAGTCTTCATACCGCTGTACGTACTGGTGATTATGAAAACTACCGTAACTATGCGGATTTGGTCAATAGTCGTCCGGTCGCAACTTTACGTGATTTGTTACAGTTAAAAACTGATAGTGCTATTGATGTCAACGATGTCGAAGATATCTCTAAAATCTTGACCCGTTTTGATTCCGCTGGTATGTCGCTAGGGGCATTATCACCTGAAGCACATGAGTCCATTGCCATGGCGATGAACACCATTGGTGGGCGCTCAAACTCTGGTGAGGGCGGTGAAGACCCCGTACGCTATGGTACGTTGCGTAACTCAAAAATCAAGCAAGTTGCTTCTGGTCGCTTTGGCGTAACACCTGCGTACCTACGGTCAGCAGAAGTGATGCAGATTAAAGTCGCGCAAGGTGCGAAACCAGGCGAGGGTGGTCAGCTACCTGGTGGTAAAGTCAATGCACTGATTGCACGATTGCGTTATTCCGTACCAGGCGTGACGTTAATTTCACCACCACCGCATCATGATATTTATTCTATCGAAGATTTGGCTCAGCTGATTTTTGATTTAAAACAAGTCAATCCGGATGCTTTGGTATCGGTTAAGTTAGTATCACGTCCAGGCGTTGGCACTATCGCGACAGGCGTGGCAAAAGCCTATGCTGACCTCATTACTATCTCAGGATATGATGGCGGTACAGCAGCTTCTCCATTGTCCTCTATCCACCATGCGGGCTCACCATGGGAGCTAGGTTTGGCAGAGACTCATCAGTCGCTACGTGTCAATGGACTGCGTGATAAAGTCCGTGTACAAACTGATGGTGGTCTAAAAACAGGGCTTGATGTGGTAAAAGCCGCCATTTTGGGTGCAGAAAGTTTCGGTTTTGGTACCACGCCGATGATCGCAGTTGGTTGTAAGTATTTACGTATTTGTCATTTGAACAACTGCCCAACTGGTGTGGCAACCCAAAAATCTAAGCTGCGTGATGAGCATTTCATCGGCGAAGCTGAAATGTTGATTAATTTCTTCAAGTTTGTGGCAACTGAAACCCGTGAATGGCTAGCTGCACTTGGCGTGCGTAGCATGGAAGAGTTAGTTGGACGTACGGATTTATTAGAAGTGTTAGAAGGTAACACGGATAAACAGCAGCATCTTGATTTAACACCATTGTTATTTAGTCATCCAGCCTCCAGTGGTAAAGCACAAACTTGCCAAGTAGAACGAAATGAACCATTTGATAAAGGGTTGCTGGCTGAGCGAATGATTAGTGATATGCTTGTAAATATTCGCCAAGGAATAGGCGGTGATTATAGTTACTATGTCGGTAACTGTGATCGCTCTATCGGTGCACGTATTTCTGGTGAAATTGCCCAAGTATGGGGTAATCTTGGCATGCATGATATGCCAATCAGGTTGCATTTAACTGGTACTGCAGGACAAAGCTTAGGTGTTTGGAATGCAGGTGGTTTAAATATTGAGCTTGAAGGCGACGCCAACGACTATGTCGGTAAAGGCATGGCAGGTGGTGAAATTGTTATTTATCCACCAAAAGACTCAGTGTTTACCGCAAAAGATACGGCTATCATTGGCAACACCTGTTTATATGGTGCGACCAGTGGTAGGTTGTATGCAGCGGGTACAGCAGGTGAGCGCTTTGGTGTTCGTAACTCTGGTGCGCATGCTGTTATTGAAGGAACAGGCGATCATTGCTGTGAATATATGACGGGCGGTATTGTTACTATTCTTGGACGTACAGGTTTGAACTTTGGGGCAGGTATGACGGGCGGTTTCGCTTATGTCCTCGATATGGATGGTGACTTCTTTGATTGTTGCAATCATGAGCTTATCGATCTGAACCGTATTTCAAGTGAGCAAACAGAGCAGCATCGAATCCACTTGCAAAAAGTGATTGAAACTCATGTAGATAAAACAGGCAGTGCATGGGGTCAGACTATATTGGCTGACTTTGAGCACTACGTTCGTAAGTTTTACTTAGTGAAACCAAAAGCGGCGAACATTGCAAGCCTTCTTAAAACCACGATGGCTGATCCGCAATAGTGCAATAGCTGATATGTTTTAAGATACGTTTTAACTCACAAGTTTTAAGCAGGTAAGTGACGGCAATGATATTCATGTCTTAAGTTTTAAATGAGTCAGTTATCAAACGCTGTCACCGCCCACTATAGAGAGATAGCATCATGGCAAAACGCTTAGAAAATAGTTTTCAGTTTTTAGATGTACCACGGTTAGAACCGACCAAAAAAGACATAGCCACGCGTTCGACAGAGTTTGTTGAAATTTACAAACCGTTTGAGAGTGAGGCCGTAGCACAGCAGTCACATCGTTGTCTTGAATGCGGTAATCCGTACTGTGAGTGGAAATGTCCAGTACATAATTACATTCCTAATTGGCTAAAGTTGGCCACCGAAGGCCAAATATTTCAAGCTGCTGAGTTGTGTCACCGCACCAACACTTTGCCTGAAGTCTGTGGTCGTGTCTGTCCACAAGATCGCTTGTGTGAAGGTGCTTGTACCTTAAATGACGGCTTTGGGGCAGTGACGATTGGTAATGTTGAAAAATACATCAACGACACTGCCTTTGCACTTGGCTGGCGTCCTGACATGTCTGATGTTGTTTGGACAGATAAAAAGGTTGCTATCATTGGGGCAGGGCCTGCAGGTCTTGGCTGCGCAGATATTTTAGTAAGAAATGGTGTCAAGCCAGTTGTGTTTGATAAGCGCCCTGAAATTGGTGGTTTGCTTACCTTTGGTATTCCAGAGTTTAAAATGGAAAAAGATGTCATGCGTAATCGCCGCGTCATCTTTGAAGGCATGGGTATAGAGTTTCGTCTTGAGACAGAAATTGGTACAGATGTGAGTATTGATGAGTTGCTAGGCGAGTACGATGCGGTGTTCATGGGCATGGGCACTTACACTTACATGCGTGGCGGCTTCGCTGGTGAAGAGTTAGAAGGTGTATATGATGCGTTAGACTACTTGATTGCCAATGTGAATCGTTGTAATGACTGGGAAAAGAACCCTGCAGAATACATCGACTTTAAAGGCAAGAGAGTTGTGGTGCTAGGTGGTGGTGATACCGCAATGGACTGCAACCGTACCAGTATTCGTCAAGGTGCTGAGAAGGTTGTCTGTGCCTATCGCCGCGATGAAGAAAATATGCCAGGATCTCGCCGTGAGGTGGTTAATGCTCGCGAGGAAGGTGTTGAGTTCTTGTTTAATCGTCAGCCGACGGAAATCATTGGTTTGAATGGTAAGGTCAACGGCGTAAAAGTTGTGACTACTCAATTGGGCGCACCAGACAACCGTGGTCGTCAACGTCCTGAACCGATTCCTAATTCAGAAGAAATTATCCCTTGTGATGCTGTGATTATGGCTTTTGGTTTCCGTCCTAGCCCTGCTGACTGGTTTGAGTCACAGCAAGTGGCGATGGATAGCTCGGGTCGAGTATTGGCAGCTGAGCAGCAAACGTTTAAATTCCAAACAAAAAATCCAAAAATATTCGCTGGTGGTGATATGGTTCGCGGTTCTGATTTAGTCGTAACGGCTATTTGGGAAGGTCGGGAAGCAGCAGAAGGTATATTGGACTTCTTAGAAGTATAATATAATTTATCTAAATCTAGCGATTTATACGCAGGTTCTAGCTTGAGCGTCTTTTGTCCTTTAAATGGGCAAAAGGCGTTTTTTTGATTATTGCTTTGTAAATTGCAGTGCGACTGATAGCATGTTTGTTAGTAACGAGTGATGTTCGTCATTTATTTTTTCCTATCCATTAAAGAGAGTAATCTTGCGTGAAATCAATTCTTTGGCAGCGTGTAACTGCTCCGTTCATTGAGCCTTACGTTCGTTATCAATATGCAGATATTTTGCATGCCATACGCTTAGGTGTGGCGGTTATACTTGCTTTGCTAATTAATGCCCTTACTGGCTTTCCTCATGGAGAGTGGACAACCATCACTGTGTTTATCATTTTGGGATTGTTGCAGTATCAAGGTGCTATTTATACCAAAGCCAAAGAGCGAATATTGGGTACAATATTTGGTATCATCGCAGCTTTCGGTATTTTGTGGTTCAGTGATAGCGTGAATGCATGGGTATGGGTGTATTATGCGCTGATTGGTTTGGTCAGTAGTATTATTGGTTATTTAGCAGTTAGGAACCTCGGTTATACGGGATTGCTGACTGGTATCACTATGTTGATGATTATCTCAAATTTGGGCCAAAGTAATATGAGCCAAGATGGCATCTACCGCGCCCTAAATATTTTATTGGGTACAGGCGTTTCGGTAGCTGTGACACTCATTTTGCCGCTGAAGTCGACGTTGATGTGGCGATTTCTATTGAGCAGTAACCTCGATGCTTGTAGCAGTCTATATGCTGGTGTCGGCAAGCATATTGATACTCCTGATGAAATCAAAGATGCTTTGACCCAGCAGCAGAGCTCAAAGGTCTTTCCCGTTGAAGAAGTACCTGTCAACGAGGCACTAGTCGCAGAACTACAGCAAATTAATAAACGATTACTTGCTGTGCGGCCACATATCGCAGCGACGGCTAGTGAGTCAGGTATCGATAAACCAACGTTAGAAATCATTCAACGTACCCACCGTAATATTATCGGAACCATTGATTTATTGCTGAGTGCGGCACCTCGTTTGATAAATACTGATATCGATGACGATAATTATATTTTATTGGTACATTATCAGAATGAGCTGACGCAAGCCATGCATCATATGGCAGCGGTATTGCGTAGTCCAAGTGATGAGGTGTTTCGCCCTATTACTCGCATCGCAGTCTCGGAGTATCCAAGTGTGCAGAGTTTGGCATTTGAGTGGCAGGGATATTTTTGGTTAACTCAAACGTTACAGACGCAATTGCAGCAGATGAGTGATTTGCTACAGACTACCAAGCCACAATGGTATGCGGCATCTGGTCTTGGTTATCAACGTCGTGAGCATCGTAGAATGAAAGAGCAGGGCGGTGAAGGGGATTTGGGTTTATAAAAAAACGCTGACTTTGGATAGTCAGCGTTTTTATTTTCTGGTTTTAACACGCTCTAGTTTTATCTTATGTTCGTAAAAAATGCAGCGATTAACGTCCTGTTTTTAGCTTATCCCAATACTGCTGATATATTTGCAGTGCGTCATCGCCTACATCTTCTTGAAACTCTGCTTTCGCTAGTACTTCCTTAGAAGGATAGATAGTAGGATTGTTTTTCACGTCGTCTGGCATCATTTCACGTGCTGCAATATTTGGTGAGGCGTAACCGATTTCTTCGCTGACGATTTTTGAGTTTTCAGGGCGCAATAGATAGTCAATAAATTTGTGCGCTGCATCTACTTGCTTGGCGTTTTTTGGAATGACAAAGTTGTCCATCCATAAGATTGCCCCTTCGCTAGGGTACTTATAAACCAAGCTGGTGAGACCTTCATCATTGGCGATTACTGCTTCGCCATTCCAGCTCATACCCACTGAGGTTTCACCTTCCATATATGGCATGCGTGTGGCGTCTGAGTTGAATGTCTTAACATTGGGCATTAACGTCGTGAGCTTGTTATAAGCGGCTTCAATTTCATCGGGATTGCTGCTATTACCTGAGTAACCCAGGGTGAATAGCGCCATACCAAACACTTCTCGCACATCATTGGTCAGCATGACTTGCCCTTTATACTTGGGATCCCATAGATCATTCCAACTATTAACTGTCGCAGGATCAACGCTATCTCCATTGATTGCTAGACCTGTGCTGCCCCACATATAAGGAATAGAGTATTTGTTTTCAGGATCTACTTTGGTATTAGTAAATGACGTATCCAAATTTTTAAAATTGCTCAATTTTGATTTATCAATTTCTTGTAATAAGCCTTCATTAGCCATTTTTTCGACATAATAGGTCGATGGCACAGCAAGGTCGTACTGACTTGAGTCATCGAGTAGCTTGAGCTTGGCATACATGGCTTCATTAGAGTCAAACGTAGTGTAATTAACGGTAATGCCAGTCTCTTCTTCAAAACCATCCAGAATTTCTTGAGGCATATATTCTGACCAGTTGTATAGATTAAGCGTTACATCACTTGTAGTGGTACTGCTGTCAGCTGCGGTATTCTCAGAATTGCTGCAGCTGGCAAGCACCAAGCCGATAGCCGCTGCTAATAATGCTTTTGGTACTATATGGCCCGCACGAGTCGCAGGGCCTGATGGTAAATGGGTCAAAACAATTCTCCAAAATAAAAACGATACAAATAAGTGAAAACTACTAGGGCGTGTCCTCAATTCAATCGATAGCCATCTAAATGGGTTAAAAATGGCTAAATCTTGCCAAACGGCGTCAAATAGCTGACTAATATCTCGATATTATCTGCGCTATTTTCCTTGTTTGACTACAATTTATCTCATTTTTATCACCATTTTTAAAATGAGGACACACCCTAAATGCTAGTGAATATAAACAGTTACACCATTATGGCTATTTGTTTCAGTGATTTAAAGGGGATATTGAGACAATCGTTAAGAATGGTGGTTATGATAGACTGATTTTCTGTTAAAAAGACAGCTTTTATATGAGATATCGTCGATCCACTATAAAATAAATACAGCGATACTGGGTGCATTTTGCGTAGCCTCTGTCTGCGCAGGCACAGCAAGCAAGGAAAATGTATACCAGTATTGCATGGTTACATTTGTATCTGTTTTATTTAGGACTGACTATATAGTATGAGTCTTTGTCAGCTTAGGGGCACTAGGTAATCATGCTATGATGAATGCGAAGCTATGATAACTGTGTCATATGATTCTTATCATGGCGCTTATATGATGAATAGGATAGGTGAGTTTAACCATAACACAATAATAAAGGATACAACATCATGACTCAAAGCTACCCAATACCACCAATGCTTCTCAAGGATAAAGTTGCTATTGTCACAGGTGCCAGTCGTGGTCTCGGCGCACAAATAGCCAGACAGATGGCAGCTGCAGGGGCTAGTGTGTGCGTCAATTACCTGAACAGTAAGGAGGCTGCCGAGGCAGTGGTAGAAGATATTAAAGCGACAGGTGGGCAAGCATTTGCTTATCAAGGAGATGTGACTGATACAATCCAGATGCAAGCAATGGCAGCAGCAGTGATCAAATATTTTGGTGGCATTGATATATTGGTCAACAACGCTTTACCTAATTATCAGTTCAATCCAAGTGCTGCGTACACCAGTATCGAAACCGTAAAGTGGTCCCACTTCTCGCAGCAAATGGATGGCATCGTGAAGGGTGCGGTTAACACAGTACAAGCGGTGTTGCCACAGATGAAATTACAGAAAATGGGCAAGATTATCAATATCTCGACCAATCTTGTCTACAACCCAGTGGTCACTTATTACGACTATACCACTGCCAAATCTGCGCTGATTGGGCTGACGCGCAACTTGGCAAGCGAGCTAGGACAGTACGGTATTCGGGTAAACCTGCTGGCAGGTGGCCTATTGAAAACTACAGATGCGAGCAGCTTAACGACTGAGGAGGTGTTCGATTATATCGCTACGACGACACCGTTACGTCAAGCGACCTCAGTGGCCGACTTTGCCAATTCTGTACTACTAATGGCATCTGACTTGAGTGCTGCTATTACTGGACAGTCTATCGCGGTCGATGGCGGTTTGACGATGCCTTGATAGACTTATTTAGTGCTTTTTAGTGAATAGCTGACGGTGTGAGCATCATAAAAATAACGATAGATAGCAGTGGTACTAATTCTTATCACGGTAAGGTTTTATAACCTTGGCGGCTGGGTTTATGTCTAGGTAGCAGATAGGCGCTAAGAGTTTGTATACTGTGCAAGCGGGCTCACTTTTCATTGTGCAGAATAGGACATCATGCTTATTTAGTTCTCACGTATTATTGATTGGCGACAGATTGGATGTATTCCGATTTGTTGCTTTTTTTATGTTTGGCAGTTCATTTTTAGGTACTTATTTTAGGCACCTGTGATTTATAAGTTGCATATAGTTACAAACTTTTTGTTTGGTCATACAAAAACATTTGTCTCTAATTATCAACTATGTTTCAATTTCATTCTTTTATCAATTTCTTATATAGCTTAAGTGCATTCACTGTGCTTAAGTGCTGATTGGAGTAATGGGTTATGCAAGGAAGTAATTCGCCAAATGGCAGTCCGCCACACAATGATTTTGATGCAACAGAGAAAAACTCTCGCATGCAGCGGTTTTTAAAAGGCGTCGAGTGGCTCGGTAATTTATTGCCGCATCCGGTTATTTTATTCGTTTGGATGTCTGTGCTGTTGTTGGTGCTCTCAGCTGTCATGTCATACTTTGGCGTGTCAGTGATCGACCCAAGACCAGAGGGCGCAAGCGGACGTAGCGCTGATGGGATGATCGAAGTCGTCAACTTATTGAACGGTGAAGGCTTGGCTCGTATCGTCGAAAATCTTGTGACCAACTTTACCGGTTTTGTGCCGCTAGGTACGGTGCTAGTAGCGTTGTTAGGTGTTGGTATCGCTGAACACTCTGGCATGATATCAGCTGCGCTGCGAGGTCTGGTCATGAATGCTCCTAAAAAGATGGTCACCTTTACCATCGTGTTCGCAGGCATCATGTCAAACACTGCAGCTGAGCTCGGTTACGTGGTACTGATACCACTGGCAGCGGTGATTTTTCACTCGCTAGGTAGACATCCTTTAGCAGGTTTAGCGGCGGCATTTGCCGGAGTGTCTGGTGGTTATAGCGCTAATTTGCTACTAGGGACGGTCGATCCTCTGTTATCAGGAATTACCCAAGAAGCGGCTCGTATCATTGATCCGGCTTATACTGTTGGAGCAGAGGCCAACTGGTACTTTATGATCGCCAGTACCTTTTTGATCAGTGGTCTGGGGTACTTTGTCACGGAAAAAATCGTTGAGCCAAGCTTGGGGGAGTATAACCCTAAAGATGCTGATGATGCCTCTGTGCTAGAGACGCAAATCGAAAAAGTATCAACGCTTGAGAAAAAAGGTTTACTGTGGGCAGGTATCAGCATGTTGATATTTTGCTTATTGCTGGCGTGGACAGTAGTGCCTGCTGATGGCATCTTGCGTAATGCAGAGACAGGCCTAGTATCAGGGTCGCCATTTTTAAAAGGCATTGTGGTCTTTATTTTTGTATTCTTTGCGCTCCCAGGTTATATCTACGGTAAGATCACTGGTAGCATCAAGAGCAATCAAGATATCGTTGATGCTATGAGCAACGCCATGAGCTCGTTAAGTATTTATATCGTATTAGTATTTTTTGCTGCACAGTTTACCGCGTTCTTTAAGTGGTCAAACTTGGGCTCAGTAATGGCCGTATCTGGCGCGACTTTTTTGAGCGATATTGGTCTCACAGGTCCTTTACTATTGATTGGTTTTATCCTCATTTGTGGTTTGGTCAACCTAATGCTAGGCTCAGCGTCTGCACAGTGGGCAGTGACTGCGCCGATATTCGTACCGATGCTGATGCTAACGGGTTATGCGCCTGAGATGATACAAGCTGCTTATCGCATTGGCGATTCGACGACCAATATCATCACCCCGATGTTGGGCTATTTTGGTCTTATTCTGGCAGTGGCAATGCGCTATAAAAAAGACACAGGTGTCGGTACATTGATGGCGATGATGCTACCATACTCGATGGCATTTTTGATTGGTTGGACAATCTTGTTCTCTGTGTGGGTATTTGTACTTGGTTTACCAGTTGGCCCAGGCTCAGAGACGTTTTATCCAGCACAATAAT
>NZ_JBQSVL010000025.1:0-39480 GCF_052376215.1 Psychrobacter sp. AOP7-B1-24 | reverse complement strand
TTTCCATTTGTTTTTAAAAGAGTGTGAGTTTAGATTTAACTATGGCTCACCATCTAATCAGCTTAAAACCCTGAGAAAATGGTGTGATATTTAATCCTTATCTACTACAGCCCCTAAATTATAGTCGATCTACTATAAAAATACGGCGATACGGGTTGCATTTTTCGTAGCCCCTGTCTGCGTAGGCACAGCAAGCAAGAAAAATATAACTCGTACCTAGTGGTTGTGCCCCTTTTATTTGGGATCGACTATAGATAGTTTGCTTAAGACAGTTCGCTCAAATCAAACAGTGCGCTCAAAATCATATTACGATCAACCGTTTAAAATAACGGTGCTAATCGTAAATACTGTCTTGTGCTTCACGAGCCCGTAGCTCTGCTTGGCGGCGCATGACATCTTGGGGTGGCAACTGCACAAAATAGCCTTGTGACTGTAGCTTTGCCAATACTTCGTCTTTGTCAACACGGGCCAGCGACGGCCTAGTGGCCAAATCTAAGTGCATGACAAACTTGCTACGACCTAATCCTGCACGGAAGTCCTTAGGCAATACACCCAACCAATCCCTAATCTCATCAGTATCATCTGGATAATCAGGACGGGCAATATAGACGTACATATCATCATGTTTTGGAAATTTATAAATATCGCAATGCATAAAAACAACCTATCGGAAACTATCGCCATAGGTTAGCATATTTCGGGTAAATATCAGTAGTCGCTTTGCGTTTTGGTATGGTAAACCACTCTAAAAACTTACGAAATAGTTTAAATGACTTAATAATCATAAAACCACTCAATTTATCTACGCAAGTATGCATGACTTTCATAGATAAATAGCGATTATGCTCATAAAAAGTCATTTTTGCTAAAATTATTGATTTTAATGCGGCTGATGACTTGTAAAAACACCATTAACCTTTCATAATAAAAGCGTTTTTCAGGAGAGAGTCTGTCAGCACAATCTCGTATCAAACCGCATTGGTCATACGAGGTATATAATTGCTGCACAACCACCGAAGGCGCATCCACCCTGCCAATCGCTCAGGTAAAAGGACTGAAAAACACATGTCATTATTTGTTTAGTTGTATGCCATCAAGCGTGCATGACACACAAACATAAGGCATAACAAATCTGGAGAGCGGTAAAAACGGACGACGTTTTACCCACCGAAGGGGAGAAAACACGCTATCAGCAGTTATCGGTTTGTATTGAAACCTATAGATGCGGGCTCGTGTTGAAAATCTCAGGTCACAGGACAGATAGGGCTATTACTTAAACCGACGTTCAGCGTCCGTTTGGTTTACAGCTTTCTATTTATTCTCTGTGCCACCCTTTGATGTAATATTTGCATCTTGCAATGTTGCTTCTCACTACTATGATAATGCGCATTAACTTTTATACTGTTATCCAGTATGGACTGATGCACACATAAGGATTTGTTATGACCAATACTCAAGATAGCCACTCTCCGCACACGTCTACCCCTCAACGCACCCCCCTTTATCAGTCGCATGTCGATAGCGACGGCAAACTGGTGGATTTTTCTGGTTGGGAATTGCCCATTCATTATGGTTCACAAATTGAAGAGCATGAAGCCGTTCGTACAGATGCAGGCATGTTTGATGTCTCACATATGGTCGTGGCTGATATCAAAGGCAGCGATGCCAAAGCTTGGCTACAAAAACTACTGGCTAATGATGTCGATAAGTTAAAAATCGTTGGTAAAGCGCTTTATTCTGGCATGCTCAATGAGCAAGGTGGCGTCATCGATGACCTTATCGTGTACCTGATGAATGCAGAAGCTACCGAATACCGTATCGTCTCAAATGCAGCCACACGTGATAAAGACATGGCACAGTTTAATAAAGTCGCTGAAGGGTTTGATATTACCATCACTGAGCGCCCAGAGCTTGCGATGATTGCCGTTCAAGGCCCTAATGCTGTTGACAAACTGGCACAAGCCAAACCTAAATGGGCAGATACTCTAGCAGGGCTCAAGCCTTTCGTCGGTGCGGACTTAACCGATATCGAAGGCACCGATTGGTTCGTTGCGCGTACTGGCTATACAGGTGAAGATGGCGTCGAAGTGATTATGCATGGTGATGATGCGCCAGCGTTCTTTGAGCAATTAAAAGCCAATGGCATTAAACCTGCAGGCCTTGGTGCACGTGATACCTTGCGTATGGAAGCAGGTATGAACCTATACGGTCATGACATGGACGAAACGATCAGCCCCTACGAGTGCAACATGGGTTGGACGCTAGCGTTAAAAGACGATCGTGACTTCGTTGGCCGTACTGCCATGATCAGCAAACGCAAGCAGTCAAAAGACGACAATACCGCCATGAAACAAGTGGGCCTGCTGCTAACGAGTCGCGGTGTATTACGTGAAGGCATGACTGTCACTATCAATCAAGGCACAGATAATGAACAAACTGGCATCATTACCAGTGGCACCTTCTCCCCTAGCCTCAAAAACTCCATTGCGATTGCTCGTGTTCCTGCCAGCGTATCAGAAGAAGATAACGTTCAAGTCGATCTCCGTGGCAAAGGTAAATTCGTTGATGTACGTGTTCTTAAGTTACCGTTTGTCCGTAACGGTAAGCAGCAGTTTGACTCATAGGCTCTATAAATTCTATTATTAGCCTCGATTGGATTTAGCTTCCACTATTTTTGTTAATTAACCTCTATCAATTAGGAGAGAAAACATGAGTAACATCCCAGCAGAACTAAAATATATCGCCAGCCATGAGTGGCTACGCCTAGAAGACGACGGTACGATCACTATCGGCATCACTGACCACGCACAAGACCTATTGGGTGATGTGGTATTTGTTGAATTGCCAGATGTAGGCGACATTATCGCTGTTGATGACGAAATTTCAGTGGTCGAGTCTGTAAAAGCAGCATCTGACGTTTATGCACCTATTTCAGGTGAAGTCGTTGCCATTAACGAAGCGCTAGAAGATGATCCTGAGATCATCAACTCTGACCCATATGGTGAAGGTTGGTTCTTTAGAGTAAAACCTGACAATATCGCTGACTACGAAGCATTAATGACTGCTGATGAGTACGAAAACGAGCTGTAAGAATAACCTTATAACCTAACATTGGCATTCAAGCGCATTATCATAAAAGACACATCTTATCGTAGATACTGGCATTCGCTGGTATCTGCATGCGCTACCTTAATAATCATTGCTAGATTTATAAATTCCAACTGCTAACAAATGTATTCGTATTAATCACTTATCAGACATATTGAAGAAGTACCATCAATCATGACTCAAGTTGATCTCTCAATCCCCAGCACGGATCCTAATATGAACCTCAGTACCGACAGTCAAAACAGTGTAGCAACGCCTAGTCATACACCGCAGCTACAAGCGTTTCGCGATGTAGTTGAATCACGCCGTTCAGTTCGTCGTTTTACAGACACACCTATACCTGACGATGTGCTAGCAGACTGTCTGCGCTTGGCCGTGCTAGCACCGAACTCTAGCAATCTACAGCCGTGGGAATTCTATGTCATCGATGATGCTGATAATCGCAAACGTGCGGTGAAGAACTGTATGAATCAAAACGCAGCAAAAACATCAGCACGATTAATCACTGTGGTTGCTCGTACCGACATCTGGAAAAGTCATGCTCAGCAAATCTTACGTGAATACCCTGACAAGCCCGTACCAAGAAAAGTCAAAGACTACTATACCAAAGTCGTTGCACTAGATTTTTTACGTGGTCCTGTCAACCTGGTATCAGCGGCAAAGTGGGGAGCAACTCAAGTAGTGAGGCGCTTTAAAGGTCCAATAAAATCACCTTACTATACCTTTGAAGACACCAAAAACTGGGCAACCAATAACACAGCACTGGCGGCTGAAAACCTAATGCTCGCACTACGAGCACATGGATTTGACAGCTGTGCGATGGGCGGCTTCGATGAGCCAGCCATGAAACAACTATTAGGCTTAAACGACGATCAACATATCGTTATGATGATTGGTGCTGGTGAGCGTGCTGACAATGGCGTTTACAATACCCAGTTCCGTTTCGATCAAAATCAGTTTGTACACTATGTGTAATACATAAATACTTAGTCTACTAGCTGATTATTTAATGCCTCAGACCGTTATTTTTAGTTAACTCCTTTATTACTCCCTTAACCAAGGACTATCATGACTATTTCTCAAAACCCGACGTTTGATACTTTTCAAGGACTATTTAACGAAGCGGAATTTGTCTACCGCCATTTAGGTGCAAATGAAACCAAGCAAGCAGATTTACTAAGTGCTGTTGGTTACAATGACATGGCAAGCTTTATCAATGATACCGTACCTGAGCCAGTACGCCTGCACAAAGAATTAGACCTACCAGTAGCGATGAGTGAGCATGCCGCCTTAGCGAAACTGCGTACGATGGCAGATGACATCACTGTTAAGAAGAGCTATATCGGTCAAGGGTATTCGCCTGTGCGTATGCCTGCTGTCATTCAGCGTAACGTCCTTGAAAATCCAGGCTGGTATACCGCTTATACCCCTTACCAAGCAGAAATCGCCCAAGGTCGTCTAGAAGCACTGCTTAATTTTCAACAAGTGTGTATCGACCTAACTGGTCTTGAGATGGCTGGTGCATCATTGCTTGATGAAGCAACTGCGGCGGCAGAAGCCATGGCGATGTCAAAGCGTGTCAGCAAAAGCAAATCCATACAGTTTTTTGTGGATGACCGTGTCTATCCACAAACGCTAGATGTTATCAATACTCGTGCCAAGTACTTTGGTTGGGAAGTCGTTGTTGGTGATTTTGAAACCGCTAAATCAGGCGATTATTTCGGTGCCTTATTCCAATACGTCGGTGCAGAAGGTGATGTCAAAGATTTGACAGACGTCATCGCAGCTGTCAAACAAAACAAAACGTACGTCAGTGTCGTCAGCGATATCATGAGCTTGGTATTACTCAAGTCGCCAGCTGATATGGGTGCAGATGTGGCACTTGGTAGCACGCAGCGCTTTGGTATTCCAATGGGCTTTGGTGGTCCACATGCCGCTTATTTTGCTTTCTCTGATAAAGCCAAACGCTCAGCGCCTGGCCGTATCATCGGTGTATCGAAAGATTCGCAAGGCAATACTGCACTACGTATGGCTCTGCAAACTCGTGAGCAGCATATCCGCCGCGAAAAAGCCAACTCAAACATCTGTACGTCACAAGTATTGCTCGCCAACTTAGCAGGTATGTATGCCGTTTATCATGGCCCAACTGGCGTTAAACGTATTGCCACTCGTATTCATGCCTTTGCCACTGCCTTTGCCAATGTCATCACAAACACGAATGACAGCAACCTAAAAGTCGTGCACGATCAGTTCTTTGATACTGTTGTTATTGATTGCGGTTCAGAAAAGCTTGCAACCCAAATTTTTGAAAACGCGGACAATGTTGGTTATAACTTATGGCATCTTGGTGATAGCAAGCTTGCCGTTGCCTTTAGTGAGACCAGTGATCAAACAGACTTTAACGTCTTGACACAGCTGTTTGTTAGCAAAGCGCATGATTTACCTGAAGCTGCCAGCGTATCGCTTGATAGTGCACATTTACGTACTGATGCTATCTTAACGCATCCGGTATTTAACTCGCATCATACTGAGCACGAAATGCTGCGCTACTTAAAATCGCTTGAAGATAAAGATTTGGCGATGAACCGTAGCATGATTTCTTTGGGTAGCTGCACCATGAAACTGAATGCCACCAGTGAAATGCTACCAATTACTTGGCCTGAGTTTGCCAATGTGCATCCTTTTGCACCACGTGATCAAGTCACTGGCTATATCGCCATGATTGACAGCTTACAAGATCAGCTTAAAGCCATTACTGGTTTTGATGATGTCTCTATGCAGCCAAACTCTGGTGCGTCCGGTGAATATGCAGGCCTGCTTGCTATTCGTCGTTATCATGAATCTTTGGGTGAGACTGGTCGCGATGTTTGCCTCATTCCTCAATCAGCACACGGCACCAATCCTGCTACTGCTATGATGATGGGCATGACCGTAGTCGTGGTTAAAACGGATGAAAACGGCAACGTTGATATTGATGACTTAACCGCCAAATGTGAAGAACATAGCACACGTCTAGGTGCATTGATGATTACCTACCCATCAACACACGGTGTTTTCGAAGAAGGTATCCGTCATATTTGTGACCTGATTCATAGCCATGGTGGTCAAGTCTATATGGATGGCGCCAACATGAATGCGCAAGTCGGCATGATGCAGCCTGCGGATGTCGGTGCTGACGTACTACACATGAACTTGCACAAAACTTTCTGTATCCCACATGGTGGCGGTGGCCCAGGCATGGGTCCTATCGGTATGAAAGCACATTTGGCACCATTTATGGCCAACCATACCCTAAGCCCTGTCCATAATGCTCAAAAAGACTGCTCAGCCGTATCAGCAGCGCCTTATGGTTCAGCGAGTATATTGCCTATCTCATGGATGTACATTGCCATGATGGGACGTGATGGCTTGCTAAAAGCAACTGAAATGGCTCTATTAAATGCTAACTATGTAGCCACTCAGCTAAAAGATCACTACCCTGTCCTATATACTGGTAAAAACGGCCGTGTTGCTCACGAATGTATCATCGATATTCGTCCATTGAAAGCAGAGACTGGCATCACAGAGAGCGATATCGCTAAGCGTTTGATGGACTATGGTTTCCACTCACCAACGATGAGCTTCCCTGTAGCTGGTACATTAATGATTGAGCCGACAGAGTCTGAATCAAAAGAAGAGCTGGATCGCTTCATTAGTGCACTACAATCTATCAAATCTGAGGCTCTAAAGGCCAAAGCTGGAGAAGATGGTTGGACACTAGAAGACAATCCATTAGTCAATGCACCGCATACTGCGGCGATGGTTACTAGCGGTGAATGGTCATATCCATACAGCCGTGAAACTGCTGCATTCCCATTGCCGTATATCCGCGCCAATAAATTCTGGCCAAGCGTGGCTCGTATCGATGATGTTTATGGTGATAAAAACCTCATGTGCTCTTGCCCAAGTATCGAAAACTATATGTAATTGCAGCTTTCGATGAATTATAGACAGTTCTTTATAAAAAACCTCCAAGTCAGTAGCTGATTTGGAGGTTTTATTTTATTGATGCATTATTAAGTAACATTGGCAAATAATGATAATATTGATCCATATTACAAAATCACTTTTACTTGGTTAGAATTAACTATGCAGAAAAATAATCTTGTCATTCTCATCCATGGTCTACATCAAACCGCATGGATTATGCGACCGCTAGCCAAACGCTTACAAACGACAGGGCTTAAGACTCATCAGTATGGCTACCGCAGTATGCGTGATGGTATAAAAACCAATAGCGCACGTCTTAATACTTGGCTAGAAGCAAATCATCACCCTGACCAACCGATAGATTTGGTTGGTCATAGTTTGGGTGGTCTGATTATTCGTAATTTTGTCGCTCAACATCCTAAATGGCAGATTGGACGCTGTGTGACTCTAGGCACGCCACATAATGGCAGCATTAGTGGCGATTATATTTGGCGACTCGCTCCTGCGATTATCGGTAAATCATACGAGCAGGCTTTGGATGGCACGGTTGCGCCTTTGCCAAAAGGTATCGAACTTGGTGTCATAGCTGGCAATAAAGCGCAAGGTTTGGGGCAACCTATCCTAGCCTATCACAATCGAAAATTGCGCAAAGCGGACGTAGAGACACCCTCAGAAAATCTCGCCCATGATGGCACAGTCTATATCTCAGAGACTAAACTTATCAGCGCTACCGATCATATTATATTACCGGTCACTCATACGGGTATGTTAGTTAACAAAGAAGTCGCTGAACAGACCATACATTTTTTACAAAATGGACAGTTTAAGCACGAAATTCATAAGCCCTAATCCTGACAAAAACATCATAGCTAGCAGCACTAAAATTCAAAGCCTTGCCGGTTTTTAACTATGAATCCCCATACCTTGCTGTAGCTCATTTTTGTGCTTTTCAATCACTGGAATCAAGGTTTGCACGACCCAATCGTTGCGCCAACCCTGTAATCCTAAAGGCAATTCTGACAAGTCTTTATCATAGGCGATGACTTCATATAGCTGCGCGAGCCACTTTTTACGCATCAATACATTCGCAGGCACACCGATTGCCGCCGACTGCTCATCTATCGCTTGTTGCACCGCTTTTGATAAAACCTTGTTTTTTGATCGATACGGCGGTAGTAGACAGTCCGGATGCTCTACAGCTGGTAGATTCTTTGCCTCTCGAATGACTTTTAGCAGCTCTTCACCATATAATCGCAACATACTGCGATGCATCGTTGTTTTGTGTGCCAACGCTCGCATACTGTTCGGCTTTTCGGTGACAATCTCACGCACGGCTTGTTTTTTTATGATAAAGGTACGCGGCTGATTGGTCGCACGTGCCAGCTCTTCGCGCCAAGTAGCGATGCCCTGTAGTATCGCCATTTCTTGTGAGTTATAACGATAATCTGCCATCGTTAAATACATTGCATCATCTTCAACATGCTGCGTATTATACAAATCATGGGCATACAGCTGACAATCCGCCCATACATAATCAAAAACACCTTGCTTTTTTAGCTCATATTCGAGACTTAAATACAACGCAGGCAAAAACCGTACATCATCAATTGCATATTGCTCTTGCTCATCTGATAGCGGACGCTGTAACCAGTCAGATTGGCTTTGTTCTTTATCAATATGCATATCTAACTGATCATCAAGCGCTTGCTGATAACCCATCTGCAATTGACCGGTCAAATAAGACAGCGCAATTTGCGTATCAAAAATATTGGTCAATGGTGGGCAGCCAGACAGCAGATAAAAAATCCCCAAGTCTTCACCGCATGCATGCCAAATAGCGACATCCACTTTACGCAGTGCTTCCCAAAACTCTGCCAACTGTAGCTGCGGTGCATCTAATAAATAAATATGATCACCAACGTTTAATTGCACCAGTGCCAGACGCGGATAATACGTATCGCGTTTGATAAATTCAGTGTCTAGCGCCACACGTCCACAAGTGGCTAAGGCATCAATCACTTCATCCAAACCACTTTGTTCATGCACCCACGTAATGTCGACGGCGTCAGCGACATCCAATAATGCATCGATATCTGGTTGTAGTGGTATTGTTGCAGGCTCGCTACGCATACTAACGGAGTCGGTTAGTAAATCATCAGTATTATCAGAAAGGTTTGGATGGGCTGAAGCGTTTGAGACGTTGTTTGACACGGGCAGATACCTGCATAAATAAGAGAAAATAAAACACTAAAATGCGCTTTAATAAAATAAAATCAAAAAATAATTATAACAGTACCATAAAATACGGTCGACAAAACTCAACGGCTATAGAAATATCATAAGAAATCTATAAAAAAGAGCGATTCTGCATGGCTTGACCAAGTGTCATGCTATCGAGATACTCAAGCTCACCACCCATCGGTACACCTTGTGCCAAACGAGTCACTTTATTGACATGCCGACTCACCGCTTCACTGATAAAGTGTGCAGTAGTCTGACCCTCGACCGTCGTACCCGTTGCCAGTATCAACTCTTCGATTGGCTCTTGCTTGACACGCCGAACTAGCTGATCAATATTTAGATCATCAGCGCTGATACCATCAATCGGTGATAAATGCCCACCTAGGACAAAATAGCGACCACGGTAGCCTGCGGTCTGTTCAATTGCCATCACGTCTGCTGCCGTTTCGACCACACATAACAAACTATCATCGCGCCTAGGATCTTGACACAATGGACAAATCTCATCATCACTAAAGCTATGACAACGCTGACATTCAACGATATCACGCATCCCTTCATCAAGTGCTTGGGCAAGTGCCATGCCTTGTGGGCGTTTTTTGGTGAGCAGATGTAGCGCCATACGTTGGGCACTTTTTTGTCCAACACCTGGCAACACACGCAGCTGTTTGACCAGCTGATCAAATTTGGCTGTCAGCAAAATTACTTCCTTTATTTAACTGAATTTATAAATCGTAGCTATAAAAATGGGGTCGTATCGTATCGATAACAACCCCATTTTTGCTTCAGTATGAAGTATTTACTGCTTAGAACATACCTTGCATACCTGGTGGTAGACCCATGCCTGAAGTAGCGCCTGCCATGGTTTCTTCATACAAGTCGTCTGCTTGACGCACGGCATCATTGATAGCAGCAGCAATTAAATCTTCAATCATATCTGGCTCATCTTCTAATAAGCTTGGATCGATAGTCAGACGCTTAACCACATGACGACCTGTCATGGTAACTTTTACCAGACCACTACCCGCTTCGGCGTGAACTTCTTTATTGCCTAGCTCTTTTTTAGCAGTTTCAACGTTTGCTTCTACTTTCTTTTGCATCGTTTGTGCTTGTTGCATTAATGCTTGAATATTCATAGTTGCCTCTTTTTCATTTTATAGTAATAGTAATGAGTGTTTATCAATAACGTGAGTTCGTTGACAACGATTATACCGTTATCTTTACAAGCTGTCTAAACCACGTGCCAAATCTTTGATGATATCATCTACATCTTCCAAACCGACTGATAGACGAATCAAACCATCTTTGACGCCCGCTTCCGCTCGCGCTTCTGGTGACAGGCGAAAGTGCGTGGTCGTCGCAGGATGGGTAACAGTGGTTTTGGCATCACCCAAATTATTGGTGATAGAAACCATCTGTGTTGAGTCAATCACATGCCACGCAGCAGATTTTGAATCAAGCCCGCCTGATGACTTCACTTCAAAGCCCATGATAGCGCCATAACCATCTTTCATATGATGCTGACGGGTCGCAAGCTCATGAGCAGGATGGTCGCTCAAACCAGAGAAATGTACTGTACTGACATTAGGATGATTGACCAAGAATTCTGCGACTTGATTGGCATTGTTACAATGCGCCTGCATACGCAATTTCAGTGTCTCCAGACCTTTAGTAAACACCCAAGCGTTAAATGGGCTCATGCTGATACCACCTGAACGGACAACTGTAAATGCATCTTGCATCAGCTTATCACTACCGACTAGCGCACCACCCAATACTCGACCTTGTCCGTCTAAATATTTGGTAGCAGAATGAATGACCACATCCGCACCTAAATCCAATGGACGTTGCAATGCCGGCGTAGCAAAACAATTATCAACGACAAGTAGTATATCATTGGCTTTACACAGTTGGCTCAAGTAACCAATATCACAAATTTGCGCTAACGGATTACTTGGGCTTTCACAATAAATCACCTTGGTATTTGGCTGAACCGCATTGGCCCATGCTTCATTGTCGAAGCAATCAACATAACTGACCTCAACACCAAACTTAGCCATATAATTATTAAACAGACCAATAGATGAGCCAAATAGTTGATTGGCAGCCAACAGATGATCACCCGCTTTTAGATATGCCAAGCACATGGTCAAAATAGCACCCATACCTGAAGCAGTGGCAACAGCGCGCTCACCATTCTCAAGTGCAGCCAAACGACGCTCAAAAGTACGGACACTAGGATTGGTATGACGAGAGTAGACATTACCCGTCTTCTCTCCATTAAAATGTGCGGCGGCATCAGCCGCTGACGTATAAACATAAGAGCTGGTGGTAAAAATAGCTTCTGAGTGCTCACCCTCATCAGTACGATGCTGACCTGCCCGTACGGCGATGGTCTGCATGCCATAATCCAGATCCAAATCTAAAGCATCATTGCGCCAGTTTGGATCTAATTGATTCGCTTTTTTTGGTTCATTAAAATTTTTTTTATCATTCGTTTGTGACTGACTCATAAATATTCCATTACCCTGACTGTAATTAACATGACGACTTATTTTTTGTATTATTGACTTGGGTCTGTTGCACATCCAAATTGAAGAAACGCCCTAATACACCAGTGTTATCATACCATGTCAACTTATTCCAAACAGCTGGTTTCAGATGATTATCAAATGTTATTTTTGAATAGCAATGTGCTATATACCAAGGTAAGTTTGAGGATAAACGATAACTAAATAGCAGATAAATTATCTGTTAAATATATTGCTGAAATTAGATCCTAATCTCAACTCAATCACTCACCATCTATATATAAACCTAACAACGCTAGACCCTTTTCTCCCCTGACAGCAATTTATCTTATTTTTATTACTATTTTACAAATGTAGACACACACAAATGAAAACAATGTATTTATAATAGGCACGGATACCGACAGCTGATATGCTTAGCAGCATTTTACTTTTGACAATATTGTCATTCCTCTCAAAATCAGTGCTATCCTGTATCAAAAATACACAATAACAACAGGCTTATTTTTCAAAATATAAAGTATTTAGTAGGGCTCACTAAGGTAACTCATTTATGTCGATGTTCAGTCTAGATCCAAACAACCTACCAATGAGTCTAACGCTAGGACTTACGTTAGGATTGGTTGGGTGCCAGAGTTTACCAAAACAACCACATTTACCTGAAAGTCTAGCACTATCAGCTCGCATAAATACCTTATACCAACAAGAAAGTAGCCAACCCATTGAAGAAAACAAAACATCTATAACCAATAATATTGATTTGGGCGAAGCCGTTAGTGCACAAAATGATATCCACCCAGAACTATCAGGCTACCATCCTATCGTGACTGGTGCTAATGCATTTGCCTCTCGCAGCATATTGACAGATATGGCCACACGCAGTATCGATGCACAGTATTATATTTGGCACAATGACCAAGCTGGTCAATTACTATTGAGAGATCTGTGGAAAGCCGCTGAACGTGGCGTGATTGTGCGTTTATTGTTAGATGATTTTAATAATGACGCCATTTTCGATCAACATTTATTACGGTTTGCTAGTCACCCTAACATCGCGGTACGTATTATCAATCCATTGATGCACCGTAAATTTCAAACCTTAAATTATGTTACTGGACTGCCACGCATCAATCGCCGTATGCACAATAAAAGCATGACATTTGACAAGCAGATTACGATTATTGGCGGACGTAATATTGGCAATGAGTATCTCAGTAATGATAAAAATAGCCAATTTGCAGATTTGGATGTTTTGCTGATTGGTAAAGTCGTTGCAGACATTGATAATAGTTTTGCAAGTTACTGGTCATCACCTTTGTCATTCGATATCGAAACTTTGGTGACTGCCAATGATAATGAAACGTCAGATTTTGTCGCAGCATTGGATAAACTTGGTCCAGATAACAATGACCCAGATAACAATGACAATAATGATTTGATGATTTATAAAACAGCTATCGAAGAATCAACCATAGATAATGATTTAATCAATAAGCGCGTGCCTTTCCGTTGGACAGACATGCAGTTTTTGAGTGATGATGTTGGAAAATTAACAAAATCCGTTCCAACTGATACCAATTTGGTGCATCAACTACGTACCCTGTTAGGTAGACCAACCAAGCAGTTAACAATTATTTCCTCTTACTTTGTACCTACCAAAGATGGTGTCAATACACTGGTAAAACTGGCTGAGTCTGGCATCGATATCAAAATATTAACCAACTCTTTTGATGCCACAGATGTGACTGCTGTTCATTCTGGCTATAGCCAATGGCGACCTAACCTGCTACGTGCAGGTGTCAAAATATACGAGCTGAAGTCCACTGCTGCTGCAGAAAAACGTGAAAACAAACTATGGAAAGCTCGTAGTCAATCCTCAACTAGCTTACATGCAAAAACATTTGCTGTTGATGACCATCAAGTATTCATTGGCTCATATAATGTCGACCCTCGTTCTGCTAATATCAATACCGAAATGGGCGTGATTATCAATGATGATGAGCTAGCAAAACAGTTACATGCGGCGCTTAGTGATGATCTATTAAGTCAAGCATATGAAGTTAAGCTATTAGACAATGGCAAGCTACAGTGGCAAACCATGGAAAACAATAAAAAGGTAGTGTACGATTCAGAGCCACGCGTCGATGTCAGTGACCATGTATGGCTGACGATTATGTCATGGTTACCGATTGACTGGCTACTATAGCCAAGCCCCTCCAACCCTTCTACTTACAGTATTTTCACTCGATATCTTACCTCCAATCATATTAGGGCCTGTGTTTTAAATACAGTCATTCAAGTGTGAGTAACATAGCGTTACTAAGTGACTTTTCAAATTGAATTATTATTAACTCGATATTATGACGTAAGCATTTTTCAGCTCATAAATCTTTATTTTTTCGGCAAATTACTAGGGCGTGTTGAACATTCAAATATGGTGCTGGCAGTGACTATTTTTTAGACAATATGCAGTGAAATTTTTGATGCCTAGTCATTCTAGGTGAAACAATTTCGCCATATATTGGCAAAAAAGAGTACTGCCCTGAAAGGCTGATGCTAAAATCACCCCAAACGTTGTTGCAAGCCTAGCTAAGGTCTCGACATTATCGGCGGCTTGCGCCTAGTTTGGTGCAATTTTAGCAATCAGCAGCCCTAATATTTGAATGTTCAACACGCCCTATTCATTTATAATGATTTGCCGTTTTTTATTACAGCTGGTTATCTATATATAGTCGATTCGATTCAATTTAAAAATAGTACAAGGCAGCCGAATGTAGAGGTATATCTAATACTTCAAACGAGGTTAACGCTGTAATAATTTTATAGTGGAATGACTATAGCAACTAGCTTAACGAATACCTTCATATATGCGTGATCTATTATGCCTTCCCGTTCCCAATATGCACTGATATCTTCGCAAGACAGAAATACAGTAATGTTTATCTGCTTTAGCAGTGCTGTGGCATTTTTTGATTTATTTGTATATTGCAGATATCGTAGCAACCGCTTTTTTCCCTGCTAACATCGACTCTACTATTACAAAGATACAAGGATTGGGACTATTTACGATTGGCTATTTAGCACGGCCGCTTGGCGGCATTCTCTTTGGTCGTTATGGTGATATTACAGGTCGCAAACCCGTACTCTTGATTAGTATATTAGTAACTGCTCTCAGCTTATTAGGAATGGCTAGCCTACCAACTTATGCACAATGGGGGTTAATTGCACCTATCTTGTTTATTATATTACGAATTATACAAGGTATGGCATTTGGGGTTTATGTGCCGCTGGCTTTAATTTTTGTAGCAGAGCACGTACCGCGGCAATATTCATCAGTGGTCTGTAGCTATGTCACTGCCAGTTTTTATGTGGGCGTATTATTTTCTAATGCTTTTTTTCTATGGCTGACCAACTCCATAACAACCGAACAACTATTGGATTACGGCTGGCGCTTACCCTTTTTTATCGCTGCCATCTTGAGCTTAGTACCATTGTTAGCATGGCGATGGATAGATGAGTCACCGTTTTTTCTTGAAATGAAACAATCAAAACCCAGCAATTATATTGCCAAACCATTCAACCTGCTCTTCAAACATTGCAAACATGCATTGTTTATCGGTACGGTTCTCACGTTTATCATCTCTAGTATAACAACCGTGGTCGTGCTGTTATTACCTGAACTGATTGAATTACAATTTACATTAGATAGTGATATATTTGGATTTTCGCACAGTTTGGGTATTATATTCATGATTTTTGGTTGTATATTTTATGGAATAATATCTAACCATCAAAACTTCGGCAAAGTCTTGACCATTGGTTCTATTCTATTAATCGTTCAAATGTTAGCATTTTTTTACCACCTACAAGCAAGCGGTGACTACATCCTCATTATGTATGCACTTTTAGGGTTTTTTGCGGGTATTGTTGGTATGATACCCACCATTCTTGTCCATTTATTTCCAACCAATGTTAGACTCACAGGAATGGCTCTTTGTTATAATATAGCGTACGGTATTGTCGGAGTGATGGTGCCTTTTGGGCTTGGCTATGCCACTCTTTATGTGGCTTTCTCACCCGCACTCTATATTGCGTTTATCGGTTTTATCGGCATAATAATGGGTATTTATTTTTATAACTTACCTGAAGCCAAAAAAATCGATCAGGTGATCTAAAGCTTATTCTCATTTTAAACATGGCTAAATTTTGTCAAACATACTCAATGAGAATATTTATTTGCCATAAAACTCTCTGCGTTAAAACCCAACTTTCAAAGATTAAAAACACTAAGGCTTAACCATCATGGTTGATATGACCAATAAAAGACTGTCTGTTGCACCCATGATCGACTGGACAACGACGGATTATCGTTATTTTGCACGACTGTTTAATCCACATGTTTATTTATATACTGAGATGATCAGTACTGGTGCATTGATACATGGAAATCGCTCACGGCATCTACGTTTTGATACGCTTGAGCATCCGTTGGTACTGCAACTAGGTGGCGCAGACAATAGCAACATGACCCAATGCGCTGAGTTTGCTCAGCAGCATGGTTATGATGAGGTCAACATCAACGTTGGTTGTCCCTCTGATCGTGTACAGCACAATAAAATAGGCGCTTGCCTAATGGCAGAACCTAAAACCGTCGCTGAACTGGTCAAACACATGCAAGCAGCCGTTGATATTCCTGTAACGGTCAAACACCGTATCGGCATTGATGACTTTGACAGTTATGAGTTTATGGTAGATTTTGTACAGACAGTCGCAGAATCTGGTTGTACACGTTTTATCGTGCACGCACGTACTGCGTGGCTACAAGGCTTAAGTCCTAAGCAAAACCGTGAGATACCACCACTGCGCTATGAGGATGTGTACCGCCTCAAACAAGATTTCCCAGCGCTCGACATCGAAATCAATGGTGGGATTGAAACAATAGCTGATATTGAAGAGCACTTACAATATGTTGACGGTGTGATGATTGGTCGTGCGTTTTATCACAACCCTTACCTATTAGCAGAAGCCAATAGCTTATGGGGCGAGCCAGCACCCAAGCGCTCAGATATTTTAGCGCAACTGTACCCCTATCTCGAAGAGCAAGTCGCCAAAGGCGAAGCACTACCAACGATGACCCGACATTACTTAGGATTATTTCAAGGATTAATGGGCGCACGTAAATGGCGTCAGGCTTTGAGTGGTAAACCGCAGCTAAAAATTGATGATATTAAAAGAGCCGCAGATGAAATATTACTGTTAAATCCAGATGTGTAATTGACGCTACAATCATGATAATGGCTATGTCTGACGATGTTGATGAAGACCTAAAAAATTGATAAAAATAGCATTTATAAACATAGCATTTATAAACATAGAAAAAGTCACAAATAGCCATTGTTTACTCACGCAGCTTGCGCCATATATTGCCACATCGCTGCCGCATTATTAGCGATATGCAATAACATTGGCAGTAATAGCGATCCTGATTTGACACGTGCATAGCAAAATATCAATGCCAGCACGACGATCGTACTGATTTCATAAATACCATACTGCACATGAATGATCGCAAATATCAGACTGGTCACGATACTAGCAATGATTGCCCCTCGATGCTCTGAATATGAGGTTGCAGGAAACTGCTCAGCGATAGCCGACCATAAAATACCGCGAAACACCAACTCCTCATATAAAGGGGCGACCACTACCATGGCAAAGACCAATAACCAAACTGAACTGACAGATTCATATAGCGGATCGACAAACGACAGCGGTGTCTCATCAAGAAAATATGTCAATACCTGACTGCCAATCATAAAAAGCAACAGCAGCCCCACCATCTTTATACCGACTGACAAGGAAAATGGCTTTAACCTTAGATACTGACGAATATAACCTCTCTTCAAACGAATGATACCAATACTAAGCAGCGTTATAAACACACAACCTACTATAATGGAAAGGCTCACGACCGTACCGTCATTACCACCAAAAAAGAAGATATCACTCATGTTAGAGTTTTGGTCAGAAGGCAGTACTAGCTTGCCAGCGATATAGACGCCTAACAACTGGCTGATAAAAAATGCCAACACCATCCCTACCGTCAGTAAAAACGCCCCCAAGCCTGAAAATAATGGTGCAAGATTAGATGGTACGCCATGTCGGTGTGTATCCGTCGTCGTTTTTAGCATAAAAATTGTCATCCAACAGTCTGTTCAGCAGACCCTAATAATGAACGCTTGTTTTAGAACGTTTTAGTTTAATAGCTCTCTTACAATAGCTGCTGCTCAATCAATGTTAATACCTGCTGCGCCACCGATTTTGGATACTCAAGTGGGAACATATGACCGCCTGCATGAGTAATATAGGGAATACGCAAACGCGACTGTATTTGCTGCGGGAAACGACGTTTTAGAAAGATACTGTCTTCACCGATAATCAAGGTGACTGGTACCTTAGGAGCATGATTTGGTGTTAGCCAGTACCAAGAAGGATTGGTACGGAACACAGCCACTTCTTTAGATTTGGGAATCGCCAATGTTACCTTTCCATCGGCACGCTGATGCAAACCATGATCAATGTATCCTTGAAAACTGCGCTCATCAAAATTCTTAAAAAACCCTTTATGGCGCATCTTGTCATAAGCCTCTGCTCGACTGTCCCAAACATCACGGCGATGCTTGGATACACCAGAAGGTGACAAATTATCCATCAGACGGTGATTCATCAATGGTAATTTATCGATGTTTTTTGCCACATGCCAAAGCAAACTAGACTTGCCATATATCCAAGGCGGATCCATCAGTACTGCTTGTGCAAAATACTTCGGCTCTCGATACAGCGCCTGCAATGTACACATTGCGCCAAGCGAATGACCGACTGCCACCACCTGTGCAACACCATGCTTCTCACAGGCTTGTTTTACGCTATCAATAACTTGCTGCGTCAGACTACGCCAATGATCATCTACCGGATAACCCGCCGTGTCGCCGAGCATCGCAATGTATTCAATCGTAAAAAATTCTGATAAATACTCAAAAAAAGGTGCATAAACGGCGCTTGGCATACCGTTGGCATGAGCAAAATGAATAACAGGCTTTTGAGTTATCTTAGAAATAGGCAATGTGCTAAAGGCTGGCAAATTATTATTCTCAATCATAACAGGCTCTCATCAAATCATTATGGACAGCTTATGTATCATTATCAAATCTGACATATCTAATATACCTAATATATAGGTAAGAAGGCTGAGCATAATCATATGCTCAGCCTTATCAATCATACACAGTAAATCTAAAATACAAAATACTTAATGCATCTCTACATTGCCATCTTCTTGCGGTAGAACGCCAAGGTTAACACTTGAGCCAATACCTGCGCCTAACTTAACAGCGAAACGATCCATAAATGACTCTAGAGGATCTGTTGGACTATAGTTGATCGCGGTATCAAGCTCTAACTCTTTCTCTAGACTCGCGATACTACCTGTCTTGTCTGCTAAGCCTAGCTCAATCGATTGCTCGCCTGTCCAAAATAAGCCTGAGAATAGTTTATTCTGTTCAGGATCTTTTAGACGGTCGCCACGACCTTCTTTTACAGCGTCGATAAAGTGCTTATGCGTATTCGCTAAGACCTTATCAACGTGCGCTTCTTCATAGTCAGTCAACGGACGCGACATACTTAATATATCTTTATACTCACCAGCGGTCATCGTGCGATCTTTCACACCAACTTTATCCATCAGACCTTCGACGTTGTAGCTTGACATAATCACACCGATCGAGCCAACCAAGCTTGAAGGGTTGACATAGATTTCATCTGCTGCAGAAGCAATATAGTAAGCACCAGAGGCACCAATATCACCAATCACTGCATATAATTTCTTATCTGGATACTCTTGACGCAACTCCATCATAGTTTGCCAAATTTCATCAGACTGTACAGGCGAGCCACCAGGTGAGTTGATATCTAGCACTACCGCTTTTGAGTTACTATTTTCAAAAGCACGTGTCAATGCTTCATTAACATCATAAGCATTGGCTTCATCACCACTACTAATGACGCCTTGCAGCTCAACGACTGCCAAATGTGGCTCACTGGTATCCACTGCATCTATACCTGTTGGTGTGCTGCTACAACCACGACCAAGAGTTAAAAATATCAACAAGATATAACCAAAAGTTAATAATTTAAAAAAGATACTCCAACGACGAGCGCGGCGTTGTTCAACCACACTAGCCAATAATGTGTTTTCTAGCAGTCGCCATTCTTGTCCACTCGGTGGGCTTGGCTGTTGTATCGGCGTTGGCTGATTTGCCGAAGTATCAGGACGTTTATTAGGGTCTGGTGGCCAGTTGGGCATATAACTTCCTAGGTCAGAAACAATCTAAAACAATAAAAAAGAGGATATCAAAAACACCTACCATAAGCAGTGATTTCTCACACTGCTTATGGTTTTACGGTAGTCATCATCTGTATAAATAAGCCTGCTAAGTATGGGCTTATTTCAATCATGGTTCAATAGTATAACTGTGAAATATCACTATATTGTAACTCTGAAAACATCAATGATATTCTTACAGTTCATTATTAGAGCCTGTCTTCAATTCAAACGAGAGCCCCTAAACCATGATACTTCTAAATAATACCATTCACAAAAATTAGAGTAGCAAGGAAAAAGAGTGCAAGCACTACACGCTGTAGGCTAAGCTATTTTGACACAGCTAATCGTATTCTTGTGAATGGTATAAGTTAGCATCATAACTCGTTATGACTAGTTATCATTAGCATCAGTTACTAGAGGCAATGCTATCTCGAGCGCTTTATCATCATAGGTTATAACGTCATTAATTCTTTGACGGTTTATTACGTCAGCAGTAATTTGTGATGTGCTGTGGCCAAGCCATAAGGTATTGGAAAACATTAATTCTTGATTAAAGGATGGGTTTGCTGAACACAATAACGTCCACATTTGCCAAACACGCTGATATCTATCTGCATCCAAAACAAGACGCGAGTTAGTAAATGCTGTTTGATCTATCACACCTGATAGATTCGATGAAACATCTTGCAATACTGCTGGCAAGGGTTTGAGAGGGTCAGCTGCGTTATATCTTAATACTTGTACTGGCAAAGCTGTATCAATTGCCAGTGAGCAATCCCACACACTGGCATCATCTATCTCGCTCCACCCTGTCATGGCAGTGATAGACAAATCACCGTTCGTTGCTTGCCATGTTTTACCTTGTTCGCAACGTTGCACACTGATATTAGACTTTTTGTTAAATTGATTGGCTACTTGATAAGCATGTTGAAGCCTTAGCCAACGATCTGAGCGCCCTGCCTGCCAATACTCACTAATAGGTAAATGCTGATTAAGCTGTATAACCGTCAAAGGCAATATCTCAGAATGACCCACATCAGCACTTTTATTATCAGTACCTTTATTGTCAGTGTCGAGCGTATTAGTCAATCCGATACTACTGCTTTGTATGATAACGCCTTGTAATTGATTAACAGACAAACTGCCCAACTGCTGTTTTAACGTTGTAGAGAGCGCATCCACTGTTAGATGAGTTGGCATTGTTCGTGTCACTTGAGATCTGTGATCCGCTAAGAATAACCAACTGATGTTTTTATCACTAGCTTCTTCATTGGTAACGGGGTATTGCAGCAGAACAGCGCTAATGTACTGATCACCCGTTGGCAAGATGTACAATGTTGGCGTCGTCGCTAAGGACTGTTGATTGGCATAGACCGTCATTACCAATAAGGTTAAAGGTGGGACGGCGAGCCAACGACTCATAAACCCTTTTGGTAACAACCAAGGCAATATACTTAAAAATGCCATCAGTAAAATAGCCATATTTATTGGCGTATAGAGCCATGCGTCTGATAAAACTGGCAATGAAGTCAACCAAGTCATTAGCTCATGTAAAGCCGCAACAATAGCACCAACCAACACCCATATCTGGTCAGCGACAGCCGGTAATAAAAGATAAAAAAGTCCAGCCAATAGGTTGAGCGGTACAATCACCCAACCAAATAAACCAATGGCAAATAGATTGATCAAAAGTCCCCATAGCGACACCTTGCCAAATAATAACAACGTAATGGGCAGTAACGTAATAAACAGCCAAAACTGTAGTTTGAATATGCGTCGACATATTAACCACATACGCTTAGACAAAATATTCATTACATCAGCAGTATGAAGCATATCCCCATGACTAGAGACAGATAGTTGCGTAGACTTATAAGACCTATCTTCATATTTAAGTAATAGTGCGACCGCTATAAAGGATAACCAATATCCTGCCTGCCACAATACATAAGGATCACGCCATGCCATCAGCACCGCCAATGCGCACAACACACGCATGGTACTAATAGGTAATAAGGTCACACGCACCAAACCTATCGCCAGTAGCATCCATGCAGTACGAGCAGCGGGTACATCAAATCCAGTAAATAACGCGTAGATAAAGGCAGCACCAATCATTACCCACCAACGCATTTGCCAGCGTGGGACATAACGGTACACTGCAGGACATAATCGATCAAAAATCAGTGCCACTATGCCAGCCAGTATGATTGCTAGAAACAATACATGCGTGCCTGATATGGCAAGCAGATGTGAGATACCTGCCAGTTGGTATAAGTCTTTGATCTCACGGTTGATTAGACTCCGATCACCTGTTAGCAAGCTCAAAGTAACCGCTTTTGCCTGCTGCTGTTCGATAGATTGCGCGTGCCAATCTGTATAAAAATGCTGCCGTAATTGCCAGCGCCCTTGCTCAATCCAGGTACGAAAGCGCTGAAGGTAGGAGGTTGAGTCAGGTACTACATCTAATGATCCATCATGATTCATAGCCACCGTACTAACCGTCAATATATTTGCGACACCATCGATATGGCGACCTCGCAACCAACGATAGCTGTCAAAACCAGACGGATTGTTCAATGCTTGCTCAGAAGTAGCGAGTGGCGCAAGTGCTAACGTCATTAGCCGCTGATCACCTGGCTGTAAGCGATTTAAACTTGCATGTGGACTATTATTGTGAGGTTTCTCAGCATTTTGTTTTTTTGGATAAGCATTTAGCAATATACGATGTTTTGCATCAGTAACAGCGGTTTTCTCTAGGTGCTGGTTATGTAGATTTTTGTCATGCGAGTTTTTGTTATACAGGTTTTCATCATACAAATTATTGCTTAGGCTATTACTATGATTTGCTAAAAACTCAGCGGTGATACTGTCTAATTCTTGCGGTGTTAACTCAGAGATTAATGGTGATATGTGGCTAATAATCGCCACTTGCCGATAGCCACTATCTGTCGTAGCATCATAGACACTATCGCTTATCCCTTCGATAGTGACCAGTGCTTGCACGCGCATCGTCTTGGTAATCTCTGTCATTTCTGCTTGCTGATGACTGACTATTGCCTGCATGGCACTACCGAGTACTAGACCAATAGCCAATATAACGACTAAAACACGATTAACAATACGAATAAAAGGTTTTGGATAAACAACAAAACAGCCCGCAGGATAACTAGGAGACTTTTTCGACAAGTGACTGAATTTTGCTGACGGTATATTAAATTGTGTGATGAAAATCAAAATAATGGCGAGAGCAATGAGTAATAAAGGTAAAATAGAAATAGCTGTCATATCTGACAACAAAGGACGCACTGGCATCGACATACTATCCGCAGCCGCCAAAACGCCTATCATCACAATAATGATTAAGCTAGCAATTAACCAATACACCAGCACTCCTTGCTTGATGAGATGAATGTTTCGGTATACAAACTATGTTGAGTATTAGGCTATCACGCTCATACCCCTAATAACGACTATTTGTGAATATTTAACACACACGCCAATTAAAAGACTTCCCGCTCAACAATAACGGTTACGTCATGACAGGCAATAGCATTTGTATTTATATTACCCTATACTGCTCATACATAGTACGATAACGATACTCTGACATTATCATATTATATAATCTTGCTCGTATTTTTTATTAATAATACCTTATAACAGTCCATCAAGACGATTGTCGGGCTGAAGTTAACGATTAAAGGCGATCCTGTGCCCCAAAAACGTCTGAAAAGCCTGCTTCCTACACCAGAGAAAATTCTAGAAAGTCGCACCTTAAAACTGTTTGCACCGCATTTGGCTGATCCACGATTATGGCACTTTAATCGTCACAGTTTAAATAAAGCGGTTTATATTGGTGTGTTGACTGCATTTTTTCCATTACCAGGACAAATGCTAATTGCCTTAGTTGGTTCATTGATTTTCCGTGCCAACGTACCTATGGCGCTTGGTTTGACTTGGATTACTAATCCACTGACGAGCCTACCTATCTTTTATGCAGGCTATTATATCGGTGCAAAAATTCTAGACGTACCGCCACTCAGCCTTAGGCTTATTGGACGGATGATCGCTGATTTTAGTTTGTGGGCGTTGTCAGATGGGGTCAATCCGTTTGTTACCTATCGTGGCACTGTATCTCTTACCGCATTTTGTATCGGACTGATACTTTTAGCTGTGATGACTAGCATCGTTTGTGGACTGGCTTTTAAGGCTATTTGGCGCTACAAAACAGTCACCAGTTGGCAGGAACGTCGAGAGAAAACGTCTGCCAAAAGTGATGATTCTTAATGGTTTTTAATCGCTACCCCACTACCTTCAGTATCCCTACTAAATTCAAAACTTGAAATAAAATAAAGTTAGTCCTTTTCTTAAATTATAAGACTCAGTCTTTTTTACTCTTATTGATTGCGCCTATAACATTGTCAGTCAGGTTATTATCCATTACAAACACATCCAATACTTTGTCGCCTTTAGACAGTGTATAACGCTTGCCTATTGCACTGTCTTGAGCTTGTAGATAGTAATCCACACCTGCCAAAGTAATGGCATCAAAAACAGGGGTGAGCAAATCTATTTGCGTTTGTTTATCAATGGTATCAAATAACGTTGGGTCCATATAAGGATTTAATGGCTCGTTACCCTCTTCAGCGCTACCAAAAGCAGCAATTGGATCTTCATTTTTATTCATCATAATTTCTCCTTATCAGCGCTGAGAGACTTAATACTCTGCCCAATATCCATTGCGAAGTAAGAGCTGACGATCTGCCAGTGCCGCTAAATTACGATCATGCGTTACCATTAATAAAGCCGTTTGCATGGTGTTTTGCAACTCTGACAACAGTCCAAAAACACTTTGCGCATTGTCATAATCCAAGTTGCCTGTTGGTTCATCTGCCAAGATAAGTGATGGCTTAGTCACCAACGCACGAGCAATCGCTACTCGTTGACGCTCACCACCTGACAACTCACCAGGTCTATGCATCAAACGATGCTCAAGACCGACGCTTTCTAGGATTTCAATCGCTTGTTGACGCGCTTCAGTCGTTGATACTTTCGGTCTCATTAGTAGCGGCATCGCGACGTTTTCGATAGCCGTAAACTCAGCCAACAGATGATGAAACTGATAAATAAACCCCAAATGCTTATTACGCATCGCACCACGCTCAGTTTCATTCATGCTATTTAATAACTGCCCATGTAGCCAGACCTCACCGCTAGTTGGTGTATCCAACCCCCCAAGCAAATGTAGCAAGGTACTCTTACCGGAACCACTAGTTCCAACAATAGCGATGCGCTCACCAGGCTTGACCGTCAAATCCAAGCCAGTCAATACTTGCGTACTGACCGCCCCCTCATCATATATCTTGTTGATATTTTTTGCCTCTAAGATAACAGACATGGCATTTCCTTTATTCTATTTATACGAGTATTAATGATTTATTTGGTGTTATGAATCCTGCATAAATCCGAGCGCTCAATGACCCCACTCGCTCACAAAATTATTTATTCGTAACGCAGTGTCTGGGCTGGCTGGATTTTAGCTGCTCGACGTGCGGGATAAATAGTGGCCAAGAAGCTCAGAGTAAATGAAGCACCTGTAATTAATACCACATCTACGAAACGTAACTGCGATGGCAGATAGTTAACAAAATAAGCATCAAATAAGTTGAGACTAAAGGTTTGATTGATAAAGCCTAAAATATCACTAACAGTAAGTGCAAATATGATGCCCAATATCGTGCCAGCAATCGTACCAATAAACCCAATGACCACACCCTGTACCATGAATACATGAGTAATTAAGCGCGGAGAGGCACCAAAGGTTTTCAAAATCGCAATATCAGCTTTTTTGTCCGTAACGAGCATGACCAAACTTGACACAATGTTAAAGGCGGCGACTAATATGATTAAGAAAAGCAATAACCCTACCATCGCTTTTTCCATTTGAATCGCACCGAATAAGTTACCATGCGTTTGTGTCCAGTCATTGGGATACAGTTTGCCAGGCGCTAGTGCTGCCGCTTTTTCTGACTCTATTGGCGCAGTAAAAATATCATGGAGCTTCATACGCACACCTTGTGCCCCTTCAGGCAGACGCATTAGTTTTGCTGCATCACCCATAGGAATAAAAGCCATTAAACTGTCCACTTCAGGGCTAATACTAAAAATACCGGTTAAAGTAAAACGTTTAAAACGCGGTATCACGCCTGCTGGTGAAGGCGATGCCTCTGGCAACACTAGCGTGACTTTGTCACCTAATTGCAGTCCTAATGACTGCACCATCTCTTCGCCCAATACAATACTAAAATCACCGTCTTCTAGTGTATCAATACTACCAGCAACCATATGATCATCAATGATAGACACTTTTTTCTCATACTCAGGATCAATACCCGTCACCATAATGCCTGCGACCTGACTATTTGATGTCAACATCCCTTGCAATTGGATAAAAGGTGCCACCGCAGCAACTTCTGGATCTTCTTCAATCTTATCCGCCAATTCTCGCCAATCACTGATAATTTCTGAGGAGACGACCGTTGCTTGCGGCACCATACCTAAAATACGAGTTTTCAACTCCCGATCAAAACCATTCATGACCGACAGCACTGTAATCAAGACAGCAACACCAAGAGTCAAACCAATCATCGAGATAAGCGAGATAAAGGAGATAAAACCATTACTACGCTCTGCTCGGGTATATCGTAAGCCGATAAACAACGCTAAAGGACGAAACATATTCAAACTCTTTATCTTATCTACGTGCGACTTTATATGTACTATAAAACGAGCACACAAATTGGGTTCCAGACGAGCCAAAGACAGCCGTCAAAAGGGAGCTAGTTTGACACAAATTCGCGGATATGTGCCAATCATTAGCAAAAACTGAGTATGATTTTTGCTAAAAAATAGGGTTTTGTTACTATTTTTTATGAGAGACTTGCTATTACTTGCGTCAATACCTATATATTGTATGCTAAGGACAATTGTCATTACCCATTCATTGTTGTTTGTTGACCTTTTGCTGACGACAACATTACAGACTACCAAAACCTTCATACTCAATAAATTGAGGTTATGATGGTCAGTAATAGCAGTTTTAGCGCCAAACTTCACGTTGACTTAATTTTGAGTATTCTCATGACCATTAATTATCAATATAAGAACATCCAGGGCCCCACCAAGATCACTTTAACCGATGAGCAATCTGCAGGTCATGCTGATCACTGGCGCATTTTGACCGAAGATATGAGTCATGACGTGCCGGAATGGCTACAGAAAATGATTGAACACGCAGCGATGCCTAAAGGCCTTAATAGTAATGCCAGTGCTCAAGACAACTATTTATTACTGTCTGAAGATCAGCCTTGCCATATCAATCAAGTACTCGCGATGAATAACGGTAAGCCTGAGTGCTTCATCAATGCCTACCCTTGCGTCGATAGCCCATATGGTCTGCATTGTAAAATTGAGCGCATTATCGTTAACGACAACTCACATGATGCGGTACTGCGCTTGCATACAGCTGACGGCAGTATTATTTATGCTTTTGATCAGCTTTATACCACCAATCGTCACCTGTACCAACGAGATAGCTCTTATTTTGTTAACTTTAGCGCTTGGGCACACGAAATTAAACCGAGCGAACAAAACGAAGTAATTATGGTCGAAGATCAAGAATCCATTCGCTACCATCGCGCTTTCAATGATATCGTGGCAGCCAATGACGGAAAAATACCTGATGACCTGCAAGAGCAAATCAAAGAGTGGAAGCCTGAGACCAAAGAGCAAATGGCACCAGTAGAGATCAACTTGGGTCACATGTGTGCTTATCTATTTGGTGATACGCTAGGACAAGAAGATGAAGCATGGTGTCAAGGTCAAGTACTTGGCAAGCAAGAAACCGTATTCAATGGTAAATCAATTATTCTATTCGACGTGGTGGTATTGCGTGAACAAGATGCAGATCCATTTGTAATACGCATTGGTGCACTTAACACACCAGAAACTGCAACCATTAAAGTACATGACTATGTACAAGCGAACGTCTGGCTACAAGCAGCAATCTATAAACAAAACCAGAAAAAAGCAACACAACAATCAAAAGCTAGCTCGTAAAATAATGAATATGTAACTGTCTAACCTATCGATAAAAAAGCCTCTAATATATTAGAGGCTTTTTTGCACATCAATTTTATTGTTCAACTACAATCATATAGACCTAAGGTTAAGCCATTGTCGTCATTGATTTAATACGCATATACAGCTCTTTTTGTTCATCACTTGGACGTGCAGTCTGTACTGCCATTAATTGTGACATATCGCCTTCCACACGGATTTTACCACCCATAAACGCACCCATGATTTCATTGGTATCAAAATCAGTGATGATTGATTGCAAAATACTGCGATCCAGAAGCAATGTCGTTGTTGCTGCATCGTTTAAACCGCGATGTAATAAACCATTGGTGAAATTGGCTTCGATATCCTGTTCAGTATCAGACACCTTTAAATTGACGACCATACTTGCAAGTGCTGGTGGTAAATTCAGCTCACCTGCTTCCTGACCCATCTTCTCAACTTGCTCAAACCATTCGTTTGTCAAAAAAACTGCCATGCTATTTTCCTTGATTCATATTATTTAAGAATAGAGGTTTTTAGTGCCCTTACCTAATTGGTTGGTTATTTATAAGGTAATTACTAGGGCGTGTCCTCTAAAAAGAGTCTTTATTTTTCAAAACAGTGATATCAACGACCAACCACTATATTCATCGGTATTATAAGGGTCATGTTGATAATAAGTAAAACTTAATTAGAAGACGCATGCTGTTATTGTTACAAAATTCTTTCTAGGGTTTATAAGCAAATACTGCAGTTATTGTTATTGATTGATACAAATACATCCCCTAGAATAGCGACAATTTTGTGTATAAAATAGACCGAAAGTATGGCAGCGATAAGTTGCTCGTTATATTTTTTACCAAAGAGTTTGTATTTTGCCGCATAGTTCTGATGATATTTTATTAGGATTGCGTTACAATACCCTTAAACAGAGTCGGGAGTTTTAACTAAACATTACGTAAACATGTTTTTTTGTCAGCCGCCGCTAGCATACGTCTATGGTCAGTGTTTTTTTATGGGCCTATGGATATTGGTATCTATCTTCATTAGTACAGAAATATTTGGTAATAATTAAGATAAATACTTAGCCTCATTAGATGTTTGATGCTCAAAACGGCGCATCTGCTTATTCGCTCTAACTATTTATTAACAATCCTACTATCGATTGGCTGTGAGTACAGTGCATGTAAAATGCCCTCCTCTACCTATCAATACAGTCGGTTAACAATAATCTTGATGCAAAGAAAGCACGTAAAAGTTCTATAAACAGTAAACTATACGAGCTTAACACTGTATCGGATTTATATGGAATTTAACTGTATCAGCTAATACTAAGCACAAGCTTTGATTGATAGTTAATAACGTTACCGAAATAACTGAGCCAAAAAAACAACACGTACCGCAACGACTATTTATTGATCAATTATTATTGATACAGATAGTGCGGAGCGTTAGTTAATTCTGTTGATAATTCGGGCTGTAAAGGAATCATCCAATGAGTTTACAAAACACAGCAGTCGCCCCAGTGGACCGTGAGTACGAAATTACTATCGTAAGATTCTTTACGATAATGGCCGTTGCATGGGGCATCGTCGGCATGAGTATTGGTGTGTTCATTGCTTCACAGTTAGCATGGCCAGCACTTAACTTTGATACTCCATGGCTGACTTTTAGTCGTTTAAGACCGCTACATACCAATGCGGTCATTTTTGCGTTCGGTGGCTCTGCCCTGTTCGCCACATCTTACTATATCGTTCAGCGTACCTGTAAGACAAGATTATTTGCACCTTATCTGGCTTGGTTTACCTTTTGGGGTTGGCAAGCAGTTATCGTGTCAGCAGTCATTACGCTTCCTTTAGGTTTAACCTCAACAAAGGAATATGCTGAGCTTGAATGGCCAATCGATATTTTGATTGCATTGGTATGGATATCATATGCCATTGTGTTCTTTGGCACACTTATCAAACGTAAGACCTCACATATTTATGTGGCTAACTGGTTCTTTGCAGCTTTTATTATTACGATTGCGTTACTGCATATTGTAAACAGCATGTCGATTCCTGTTAGTGCATTCAAGTCTTATTCGTTATTTGGTGGTGCAACCGATGCGATGGTGCAGTGGTGGTATGGTCATAATGCCGTAGGCTTTTATCTAACGGCAGCTTTCCTTGGAATGATGTACTATTTCGTTCCAGTACAGATTGGTCGCCCTATCTATTCTTACCGTTTGTCTATCGTTCACTTTTGGGCATTAATTGCTTCATACATGTGGGCTGGTGGTCACCATTTGCATTATTCAGCGCTTCCAGATTGGACGCAGTCATTAGCAATGGTATTCTCAATCATCCTATTTGCACCATCTTGGGGTGGTATGATCAACGGTGTACTAACACTATCTGGAAGTTGGGATAAGTTACGTACCGATCCAATCATTCGCTTTATGATTGTTGCGCTGTCGTTCTACGCCATGTCGACATTCGAAGGCCCAATGATGTCTATTAAGACAGTCAATGCGCTATCGCATAACACGGATTGGACCGTAGGACATGTACACTCAGGTGCGCTTGGTTGGGTAGGTATGATTACCATTGGTTCACTATACGTATTATTACCACGTATTTATAACAAACCAAAAATGTATTCTATCAGCTTAATCACCACGCATTTCTGGCTAGCGACTGCAGGTACTATTTTCTATATTGTATCTATGTGGATCTCAGGCATTGGTCAAGGCATGATGTGGCTTGCAACTAATCCAGATGGCACGTTGGTTTATAGCTTCGTTGATACCGTCCAATTCTCACATTTCCCATATATTGGTCGTGCTTTTGGTGGCTTCTTATATGTATCTGGAATGTTCGTTATGGCTTATAACTGCTATAAAACACTCAAGATGCCAGAAGGTAAGCCTGTAGATGTCGCTGATCCAACGGATCATGAACCTAGTGTCGAAAAACCTTCGACAGCTAACGTATAAGGAGCGATCATGGCTGGTACACCGCATGAAATTATTGAAAAAAATACAGGCTTGTTGGTCATCGGTATTGTTATTGCTATTAGCTTCGCAACGCTAGTTGAAATCGTACCATTGATTTATGATAACAAAGCTCCTGAAGAAGGTGGCGTAAATGCTCCCCTTCCCACTATGGAACCATGGACTGCACTAGAATTCGAGGGTCGTGATATTTACATTCGTGAAGGTTGTCACGTCTGTCACACCCAAATGATTCGTCCACTACGTGCTGAAGTCGAACGTTATGGACCATACTCGCGTGCTGCAGAATCCACATGGGATCATCCATTCTTATGGGGCTCAAAACGTACTGGACCAGATCTAGCACGAGTTGGAGGACGCTATTCTGAGGATTGGCAAAAGCAGCATTTGATTGCACCACGCTCACTCGTTCCTGAGTCTGTAATGCCTGGATTCCCTTGGCTTGCTGAAAATGAAGTGGATGGTGAAAACATTCAAGCTAAAATGCGCCTATTCCGTGATCGCTTCGGTGTTCCTTATACTGAAGAAGATATTGAAGGAGCACCAGATGCTGTTCTTGGTGCCACTGAGCTTGATGCTTTGGTTGCCTATTTACAACAACTAGGCACTGCGATGGAAGGACAGCGCTAATGGGTATTGGTGAATTACAAACAATTGCGACCGTTTCTGCCTTTGTTGCCTTCGTAGGTGTTGCATGGTGGGCGTATTCGCCAAAAAACAAAAAACGCTTCGAAGAAGATGCACAACTTGCGCTTGATGACGAGGATATAAAATCTCTGTCTGAAGAGCAGAGCAATAAGGATGAACGATGACATTTTTTTGGAGTTCTTGGATTACCGTACTAAGTATCGGATGCTGGCTGTCCATTCTTGGGGTTTTGCTATTTGTTCTAAAATACAAACCTGACGTAGAAGAAGATGGCACTACTGGTCATACCTATGACGGTATCAAAGAATATGACAAACCATTACCTAAATGGTGGCTAGTGATATTTTTTGGCTCTATAGTTTGGGGTGTTGCTTACTGGGTATTCTTTCCAGCTATATTTCCGTCAAAATGGGAAGGTTTAGCTACAGAAGTAGTCGATGGCAAAACTGTACCATGGACTACTAAAACTGAGCTTGCAAGTGATCTTGAAAGCAACGATAAAATTTTTACGGATAACTTTGAACAGAATATCTTGGCAAAAGCAGACGCCAGTGGTGCTACCGCTACTTTAGCAACACTTGCTGATATGCAAGCAACCCTGCGTCATAGCGAATCAGCGCCTGACAATTTGCAGGATCAAATCAATGAGAAAGTGACAGAACTTGCTCCTTATGTTGAGAAGCTATCAACAAACCCGAATGCATTGAAGGCTGGTAGCCGTTTATTCTTGCAGAACTGTTCGGTCTGTCATGGATCTAATGCTAAAGGTGCAACTGGCTATCCAAATCTTACTGATAACGATTGGTTGCATGGTGGAGAGCCTGGCAATATCTTGCTTACCTTGCATAATGGTTGGCATGTTGGTGTAGACTACAAAAAAGAACCTGAAAAATTACCAATGCCTGCGTGGCGTGACAACCTTGGTGAAGATGGTGTACGTGCAGTTGCTGAATATGTACTATCTATCTCTGGCAACCAAAATGAGTACGATCTTGATCAAACCATGGTTGCGCAAGGTAAAGTACTTTTTGAACAACCAACCAACTGTGTACTTTGCCACGGTCCAGAAGGCAAAGGTATGATTTCAGCAGGTGCGCCTAACTTAACTGATAATATCTGGTTGTTTGGTAGCGATCGTGAAACCATTCGTGACACCTTACGCTATGGTCGTGCTGGCGTTATGCCTGCATGGGAAAGCAAGCTAGGTAACGAACGCATTATGTTGCTTGCTGCCTACGTTTACTCATTGTCAGATAAGACAGCTCAACCTACCCCTCAAGCTGCTACTGCTACGCCAGTAACCGAAGTGGTAGAAACAACTGCTAATTAATACTTCTTAGTCAGTGATTTTAGTCATAAATGAACGAAGGGAGAACTGTTATTGCAGTTCTCCTTTTTTTATACAACTATCTTTTGAGCTATTTAGCAGGCTATCGATTTGCTTGTAGCAAGTCATAACATATTGATTGCTTTTTGAGATTATCACCCCACTTTTAGTAAAGAGAATGTTAAAATAGTGACACCTAAAAACATCTCTTTAGTCTCTGATTCAAAGAACTGTTTTCATTCTCATTAAGCTATTCGTAATCGATCATTTGGTAGATAGGATAAACTATTTTGCGATGCAAAACTTTATCCGCTACTTACTGACATTGATAACATTGCACCCTCATACATCTGATAACCACAGATGTTTGTTCATCATGCCAGCAAACTGATTCTTTTTTTAAAGAGGCACGTTTATGTCAGCACAACAACCCAATAAAATTCCTGTACAACAGGTTGACCTTGATGCGACCAAGCACCGTGTTCATCCTAGATTTATTAAAGGTTTTTATCAAAACATTCGTATCATTACAATGTATGCACTTTTGGCAGCATTTTTGCTTTTACCATGGCTACGTTACAATGGTAGACAAGCAATATGGTTTGATGTTCCTTCGCAGCATTACTATATTTTTGGTATGACTTTTTTGACCCAAGACTTTTATTTTATTGCGGCCTTTGCCATCATTGCTGCTTTTACATTATTTATGGTAACGGTTTATGCGGGTCGTGTATGGTGTGGCTATGCGTGTCCACAGACTATTTGGACTCACCTTTATCAACATGTCGAAAAATGGGTAATTGGTGACCGTAATAAACGTGTCAAATTTGATAAGGCACCAATGAGTGCAACAAAGGTTTTTAAGCGCTTTTTAATATATTTTATTTGGTTTGCACTGTCAGTGATTACAGCAGCGACTTTTGTGAGCTACGTTGCTGGAACAGATTATTTATATCATAGCTGGCAAATGATGGGTTTTATTCCTCTCCCCGACTGGCCAACATGGATATGGGTATCTATGTTTATCTTTACCTTTGCGACCTACGCCAATGCTGGTTATATGCGTGAGCAGATGTGTATTCAAATCTGTCCGTATGGACGCTTTCAAAGTGTGATGTTTGATAAAGACACGTTGGTTGTGTCTTATGATTATGAGCGTGGTGAGCCACGTGGTGCACGCAAAAAAGGTACACATCCTGAGCATCTAGGTGACTGTATTGAATGTACTATGTGCGTGCAGGTCTGTCCAACTGGTATTGATATTCGAGACGGATTACAAGTTGCGTGCATCCAATGTGCTGCTTGTATTGATGCTTGTAATGAAATCATGGATAAAGTTGGTTACTCACGTGGGCTTATTCGATATACAACAGAACGACAATTGTCAGAAAAAGAAAATACCCGTGTTATCAGTCCACGCCTATTTGCCTATTTAGCCGTTATTAGCATTTTATGTGCTGGTGTTGTTTATGCATTGACGGATCGCGTACCCTTAGAGATTGATATTCGCCGTGACCGTAATCAATTGTCTTCAGTTAACAATCAAGGCATGATTGAAAACAGCTATATCGTTAAGCTGACTAATAAAACCCAAGAACCTCATAGCTATAAAATAACCCTCACACCACAAGATGGTCTAAGTTTAGAACTACGATTTAATGATGTACCATTAGAAGCAGGTGAAAACTTCGATATGCCAGTGAGTATTTATGGTGATCCTAATGTTATCGATTTTGAACAGACACCAATTACCTTAAATGTAATTAGTGAAGATGGTCAATATAAAGCCAGCAAACAGAATGTATTTACCACTCAAGGTCAGTAGGCTGCCGTAAGCTATTTAGTATCGAGCTTGCCTACAATTATATATTTTACCTGTTACCATTGCATTGGCTAGCAGGTAAATCGTTTATAGATATCTATTGAACAGATGTCTAATTGATAGGTGTTTTATGTCTACTCCAGCTTCAAAATTTAAGCACCAAGACACTCAGCCATGGTACAAAAACTACATGGTTGTTATCTTTGTGATTGGCATGCCCGCATTTGTGGTCGTTGCTTGTATATATTTCGTTTACTACTCTTATCAAATTCGCGACAGTGTCGTGCGTGATGATTGGTACATGGACGGCAAGACACTCTATCAAGATGTGTCACGTGATAAGCTCACTTATGATTTGGACTTACATGGCAAAATGCATTTTGCCGATAATGGCGATATTGTCTTTTATTTAGAGTATCCTGAACAAAGTTTACAATCAGGTAAACTATTGAACGGTACGCCGCTTACTTATCCTGATACGCTAGATCTATCTATCTCGCATGCAACTGATATTAAAAAAGATCATGATGTGGTATTACAACATCAAGAAGGCAATAAATACAGCGCACATGCAGATATCGATCCGGTCAAGGCCAAATACTATGTTCACGTAAGCAATAGTGGTACAAATAATTGGCGTATGCAAGATGTTGCAAAGCTACCACGTTCAAATATCAGTTTTGCTCCCTTACAAGCATTTGCCAAGCAATCCTCTGAGGAATAAATCTCAATATGAAAATAAAAAACCAGACCTTAGAGTCTGGTTTTTTTATATTGCGCATCGAACATCTCAAAGATTTCGCTATGAAACTATCAAATAAGAGGATTAATTGTTGGGATTTTTTGCGTCGTGCGAATTTGTTCTACTGCTTGATCGGATGCTGATGAGTGCTGTTGCTCACTCATAAACTTTGGATTAAACGTTTGAGTTTTTGGTGAAATGGGTAAGCCAATCTCAGCCAAACTGTCGGCCTGCCCTGCTTGAATATTATCACCTTCAAATAAACGCTCGTTGTCATCACGCTCAAGACTTAATTGCTCAAAATCAAACAATTCACGATCGGCTAATTGTGAAGGAGCAACATTTTGCATCGCTTTAAAAATGGATGCTAACCGCTGTGGATGTGCATCATCCCACTCTCGTAGCATGTCATTGATGATGGCACGTTGTAAATTGGTTTGGCTACCACATAGGTTACAAGGAATAATTGGAAATTCTTTTAATTTAGCGTATTCGATGATGTCTTTTTCTTCGACATAAGCTAATGGACGAATCAGCATATTTTGCTTATCATCGCTCAGTAATTTAGGTGGCATTGATTTCAATGTACCACCATGAAATAAGTTTAAAAAGAACGTCGCCAACATATCGTCACGGTGATGACCCAGCGCAATTTTGGTCGCGCCAATTTGCTTAGCAAAGCCATATAACGATCCGCGGCGCAGACGGGAGCATGCCGAGCAGTAAGTCTTGCCCTCTGGGACCACACTCTTCACGATACTATAAGTGTCTTTTTCTAGAATATAGTGAGCAATGCCTTGTTCATTTAGATATGCTGGCAAAATGTCTTCTGGGTAACCAGGTTGCTTTTGATCAAGGTTCACTGCGACGATATCGAAGCTAATCGGTGCGATACGCTTTAGTAATAACAAGATATCGAGCAAGGTATAGCTGTCTTTACCACCTGAGACACAGACCATTACCACATCACCATCTTCGATCATGTTAAAATCACGAATCGCCCAAGACACTTGTCTACGTAGTTTTTTTTGCAGCTTACGCAACTGTGCTGCTTCGGTAGGTGCTGTCTCTCCAGTGCTCTCAAAATCTTCAACCAATCTATCCTCATGCCCCCTATTCATATCAGTTTCCAAAGTATGGTCGTCGATAGCTGCATCAGCAGACATATCATCAAGCTCAGGATTCATTTTTGGCGTAAATAGGGTCGCTGCGGTCATAAGTTACTCAATATCTTTACAAGGGTGGTTTTGCTATAAAGCCATTTACGATTTAAGAAGAGTCAAAAGTAGTAAAAAAGCATGTATTAACGTGGATACTTTCAAAGCAACGATTATAACAAATATTATCAGCAGTTTGAAAAGTGCACATTAAATAATGGCATTATGGTTCTGTAACGTAGGGATTTTTGCTAAAATAACTGTTTTTCGCAAACCAATAACAGATACCCTTATGACTAATATTACCTCACAGAGCACTGCCAATCCTCAAACATCCGATACTGATTTAAGCACCCTTCATGGCAACCAGAATGCTGTTGTACTATTATCAGGTGGGCTTGATTCCGTTACTTGTTTATATTGGGCCAAGGCACGTTATGCCTCTGTAACGGCTGTTAGTTTTGATTACGGTCAACGTCATAATAGCGAGCTGGTCGCAGCAAAATCAATTGCGGAGACGGCTAAAGTCAACCACAGAATTATCGATATTGATATCGCTCAACTCGGTGGCTCATCATTGACAGATCACAGCATGATTGTGCCTGATGGAGACGCAGATAAGTTCCCAACCAAAAAACATGATGAGATCGATAACGACGCCATTCCTAATACTTACGTACCAGCACGCAATACTATATTTTTGTCTTATGCCTTGGCAGTCGCTGAAGTGACCGATGCCAATCATATCGTCATTGGTGTCAGCTCAGTCGACTACTCTGGCTATCCTGATTGTCGTCCAGAGTATATTTCTGCATTTGAACATATGTCCAATCTTGCCACAAAAGCAGGTGTCACTGGTCATCATTTATCGATTCAAACACCCTTGCAGCAATTATCAAAAGCAAAAACTATTGAGCTTGGTTTGTCATTAGGTGTCGACTATGGACAAACCATTTCGTGCTACCGTGCCGACGAAAATGGTCTTGCGTGTGGTGTTTGTGACAGCTGTACATTACGTCGTCAGGGTTTTGAACAGGCTGGTGTTGCAGATCCTACCAAGTATCGCTCTTAATATATCCTATTAACTCCTATGCTAAACGCTAGCACTACTTAACATTCGAACAACATTTGCTTGCATTAACACAGCATGCCACCGTTGTATTTTAGTTCATATACTTGCTATGGTATTGACCACTGAATTTATCGAAAGATAGATATAAACAATCATACTAATCATCGGATCGTTAGGGTGCGCCTTCAATTAAAGCAATAGTCTTCTAAATGGGCTGAAATTTGCCAAACATCATCAAATAGCAGGTTTATATATCGATATTAACCTGCTTCTTTTCTCGTTTGACAGAGCTCTATTTCATGTTTACCACCATTTTTAAAGTGAGAACATGCCCTAGTAATCCGCGTACCACATTCAGAAAACTGACTCCACCTGTAATAGGATATTTATGAAGCTTTTATCAATACTCCCCTTAGCCTTAGCTGCCGTTTTTGCAATACCACAAGCAAATGCTGCGGATATTAAGCAACAAAATATTAATACTTGCGTTGATGGTGCTGTTAAATACAAAGTCGCTGATAAAAGCACTGCGACCAAACTGTGTAATTGTACTATTGATGTCCGCAGCAAAATGACGATTGGTCAAATGTGGGAAATCGAAAGCTACGCGCAAGACAAAAAAGACCCCTCTGGTCTTCCTTATGTCAAAACCATGCAAAAAGATTTGCAGCAATGTACCGATGGTTTAGATTTGAAGCCACCTCAAAAGCCTGCTTAACCCACCGTTCCTTCCACATAAAAAAGACTGGCAATAGCCAGTCTTTTGTATATGTATAAGTTATTGTTTTTAGTATAAATTTTTAACGCTTGGTATAAATTGGTAGCCAGTTTGGTAGCCATTTTTATAGCTATCTATGCTTGATTGTAGCCATAGGGCGGTATAATTGTTTAGGTCTTTATTAGTGGTGACCACTGCCTAAGTGATTTTTATGCGTCCGCGTAATTAAAAGTTTAGCTATTGCTCTTTGCTTTAACCTCTTTTAACTTTGTTAACACAGCCACTTCAATTAATTGTAGGCATTAGGCTATGACCTGTAAGGGTTCAGCTATGTTTTGGTGTGTTAACCTCTTTTTGAAATGCTTTTTATTTTGCGCGTGTGGTTAGGTGTGGTCTCCGCTTGCACTACCTGCACGATTGCTTATAGTCCCCCCACTCTAACGTGTCTAAAACTACCTTTTTTATAGCACTCCGAAAAACTACCTTTGTTTCATTCTTTTAATATCGGTTATACCATCGAACCTAGTTAAGCAGCTCATATAATAATCTTCTATATCGTGATACTCAGTGAATAACCGCTTGTAGGTTTTATAGTGCATGCCTTTAGGCTTTTGATATGGGTTTTCATGCCAATTCAAACGCT